>DASWUY010000001.1:0-5042 GCA_036401435.1 Acidobacteriaceae bacterium
GTGCGTAGAAGGACCGTGACGGCTGTGGTGGGGGGCGTGCGCGTGGGGTCGGAGGCACCGGTGGTGGTGCAGTCGATGACCAACACGGACACCGCAGACGTGGCCGGCAGCATAGAGCAGATTGCAGCGCTGGCGGCGGCGGGTTCTGAGCTGGTGCGGGTGACGGTGAACAACGACGACGCGGCGCGCGCGGTCCCGCACATTGTGGACGGGCTGGATCAACTGGGGCTGAGCACGCCGATCGTGGGCGACTTTCACTACAACGGCCACCTGCTGCTGCGGAAGTATCCGGCATGTGCACGGGCGCTGGCCAAGTACCGAATCAACCCGGGCAACGTGTCGATCGGGCGGAAGAACGACGACAACTTCCGGACCATGATCGAGGTAGCGGTGGAGCACCAGAAGCCGGTGCGGATCGGGGTGAACTGGGGCTCTCTGGACCAGGCGCTGCTGACCACGATGATGGATGAGAACTCGCGGCGGGCCGAGCCGCTGCCGGCACGCGAGGTGATGATGGAGGCGATGGTGGTGTCGGCGCTGTCATCGGCCGAGGCTGCGGAGCGCTATGGGCTGCGGCACGACCAGATCATCCTGAGCGCGAAGGTCTCGGGCGTGCGCGATCTGATCGATGTGTACCAGATGGTGGCGGCGCGGTGCGACTACCCGCTGCACCTGGGGCTGACCGAAGCAGGCATGGGCATGAAGGGGATTGTGGCGTCTGCTGCGGGGCTGGCGCCGCTGCTGCTGGCCGGCATTGGGGACACGATCCGCGTGTCGCTGACGCCGAAGCCAGGCGGGGATCGCACGGAGGAGGTGCAGACGGCGCAGCAGATCCTGCAGTCGCTGTCGATTCGGAGCTTTACGCCGCAGGTGACGGCGTGCCCGGGGTGTGGACGCACCACGAGCACCTTCTTCCAGCAGCTGGCCGAGCGCATCCAGGATTACCTGCGGGTGTCGATGCCGGTGTGGCGGGTGGAGTATCCGGGGGTGGAGGAGATGAAGCTCGCGGTGATGGGCTGCATCGTGAATGGCCCCGGGGAGAGCAAGCACGCGAACATCGGCATCTCGCTGCCAGGGACGGCGGAGGACCCGAAGGCGCCGGTGTACATCGATGGACGGCTGGCGACCACGCTCAAGGGCGACCACATTGTTGAGGAGTTCGAGGTAATCCTCAACGAGTATGTGCGCAGCCACTATGGGTCGGCCGAGGCACGGCAACTGGTGGAGGTTCACTAGGCGGCTGGTGGCGCGGGGTGAATGCTGTGTCAAGGGTTTTCGTGCTGGATCGCTTACCCCGGTACTCTTGGTGTCCGCGGCCGGCGCACCTACTCTCTCGCTAAGCCTCCGGGAGGGGACCCTACGATGCTACGAGCCAGCGCTGTTTTCCTGCTTGCTGCTGTGACGACGCTACCTGGGTTCGCTGCCCGGCCCTGCGTCAGCTCGGAGGCGGCGGTCGAGCATCCGGGGAAGGATACGTGCGTGACCGCGCACGTGTATGACGTGGTGGAGTCGAAGGATGGGACGCGCTTTCTGGACCTGTGCAAGCCGGGGTTGAGTGATGAGGCATGCCGGTTCACGGTGATGAGCCTGGCGGTGGATCGCCGGGAGGTGGGTGCGCTGGAAGGTTATCTCGACCAGGACATTCACATTCGCGGGGTGGTGCACGTGGTGGGTGGGCAGTCGATGATCCTGCTGAGCCATGCGCGCCAGTTCAAGGATGGCGCAGAGAAGTTCCGGCCCAATCCATCGCTGATCGCGGGCTTTTCGGTGGAGAGCAGCCGCACGGCCTTCCGGGATCCGGCGTTGAGCGCGAAGCACCACAAGAGCGGCACGGCGTTTCTGGGCACGGCGCACTGACGCGCCAGTTTCTTTAATCCTTGCGCTTCAAGAGTTCCCACCACCAGAGGCGGCCTGCGTTGCGGCGCAGTTCCCGGAGCGGGTAGAAGGTGCCGCGCCAGCGGACGCCTCCCTGCGTCAGGGTGATGAGGGCGGAGCGCACCATGGCGTAGAGCATCAGGGCGCTGGCTGCGGGGAAGAGGGCTGCGTATCCGGCGGGGACGCGGGTTCGGCGGGCGTTCGCGGCATAGAGGGCGGCGATGGTGAGCACGGTGAGGAGCGAGGGAAGCCGGACGGCGGGTGGGCCGAAGAGGCCGGCAAACGGGGCCAGGGCGAGGATGGCGTTGCCGCAGACGGCGGCGAGGAGCATGACGGGGTTGTAGCGGCAGAGGGCGTAGAGGTTCTTGGTCATGGTGCGGACGATGCCGAGGGCGCCGGGGGCCCAGTGCAGCCGCAGCAGGTCGGGGCCAAAGGCGACGCGCTGGCGGAGACCGCGGCGCTTGACCAGGTAGCCGAGACGCAGGTCTTCGAGGATCTCCATGCGCAGGGATGCGAAGCCGCCGATGGCGTCATAGGCGGAGCGACGGAGGAGGTTGAAGCAGCCGACTCCGATGGAGTCCCAGGCGCGAGGATCGGCGACCTTCCACAGGCGCACGCCCCAGATGGCGGTGACCTGGATCATGCCGAGCATCATGCGCTCGCCGGGGCTCTTGAGGATGGGGGTGGGGAGCAGGACGAGGTGGTCGGCGGCCTGCTCGTGGACCAGGAGCATGCAGCGGGCGAGAGCATCGGGGGCGTAGAAGGAGTCGCCGTCGGTAAAGAGGAGGAAGTCGCCGGAGGTGTGGGCGGCGCCGGTGGCGAGGGCGTGGGGCTTGCCGAGCCAGCCTGCGGGGAGGGCGTTGATGTGGAGGACGCGCAGAGTGTGGGGGGTGGATGCGGCCTCGCGCGCGATCGTCTCCATGACGGCTCCGGTCGCGTCCGTAGAGCGGTCGTTGACGGCGACGATCTGGAGGGTGACGCCGCGACTGGCCAGGAGCGAGCGCAGGCAGGGGCCGATGGCGGCCTCTTCATTGAGCGCGGGGACGACAACGGAGAGGCAGGGATCGGGCTGCTGCGCGGAGGGCAGGTAGCGCGGGTCAAGCAGATTGGGGATCTCGGAGAGGTGCCAGGCGGCGTTAGCGGCGCGGGTGATCCAGCCGAGGGCGAGGAGCCACTCCAGTGCGGCGGGGAGCGAGCGCAGCAGGGGTGAGGCGGCGGGGCCGGGAGCGAGGAGGGTCAGGGGCAAGAGGCGGCCTTCTGCCGCCGAGGCGGGAACACGCTAGGCCTGGGGACGGGGCCAGCTGGCTTCGATGGTGGTGGAGATGCCGCCGCGGGGCCGGAACTCGCCGCGGACGCGTGCCCAGACGGGGTCGCAGGCGCGGACCACGTCGTCGAGGACTTGGTTGACGACATTTTCCTGGAAGATGCCGAGGTTGCGGTAGCAGAAGAGGTACTCCTTGTAGCTCTTGAGCTCGAGGCAGGTGGCGCGGGGCATGTAGCGGAGGGTGATGAGGCCGAAGTCGGGCAGGCCGGTCTTGGGGCAGACGGAGGTGAACTCCGGGTCGTCGATGACGATCTCGTAGCCGTGGAACTGGTTTTCCCAGGTTTCGATGGCGGGGAAGGTGGTGGCAAGCCCGGCGCGGGCGTGCTCGTGCGTGTAGCGTTCGCTGAGTGCCATGGGTTGATTTTACTGTGGGAGGCAGGTGGGCGGGGTGGGCGGGCGCAGGGGCGGAGCGCAGGTTTTTGTTGGCTGGCGCGAGATTTTGTATGCGGTGAAGGCGGCGCGTGCGTATAGGAGGGTACAGGCGGCAGACAGGATGCAGGCAGGGCCAGAGGAGTTTCGGGCGATCGTGGTGGCGCACCAGTCCATGGTGTACTCGATTGCGCTGCGGATGCTGGGGGAGCCGCCTGCTGCGGAAGAGGTGGCGCAGGATGTGTTCCTGGAGCTGTACCGGGGGCTTGGAGGGATCGGCTCGACGGAGCACCTGGTGCACTGGCTGCGGCGGGTGACGGTGCATCGGGCGGCGGACGCGCTGCGGCGCCGACGTTTGCGGCCGGAAGCGGTGGCGGAGACGAGGACGGAGCCGTGGTCGGAGGAGATACCGCTGCGGGCGGGGCCGGGCGGGCGAGAGGCGATGGGATGCCGGATCGAGCAGCTGCTGCAGAGCCTGCCTGCGGGGATGCGCACGGCGGTGGTGCTGCGGTACCAGGAAGAGCTGACGCCGGGGGAGATTGCAACGCTGCTAGGGCAGCCGGTGGCGACGGTGAAGACCAATCTGCAGCGGGCGCTGGTGTTGCTGCGACGCAAGGCGGAGACGCTGCTGAAGGAGTATGTGCGTGCATAACGATGCAGAGCAGAGTCGGCTCGAGGGGAGTCGCGGGTACGACGCGCGGGTCCTGAGGGAGGAGCTGCGGCGGGTGGAGGCGCCGGAGGGGTTTGCCGCGGCGGTGATGGCGCGGCTACCCGCGAGGTCAGGGCGCGACGCGGCGGCGCGGAGCGTGGCGCCGGGCGGACGACGGGTGCGGGCGGGTGCCATGGCCGCCGCGGCACTCGTGGCGATGCTTGCCGTGCCGGGATACCTGCATGAGCGGCAGCAGGAGAGAGAGGCTGCGGTGGCGGCGCAGCAGTTTTCGTTTGCCATGCGAGTGACAGAGGAGACGCTGGTGGCGGCGGAGGACCACGTGGCGGCGCGTGCCGGCGCCCATGAGCGGGTGAACAGCGGGCGTCCGGTGGCTTTCACCGGGACCTTTACATCTCTTCCAACGAATAGAAGGAGCACACGATGACAGACTCTCTACGGCCGTACGGCAGGCGGACACGCACTGCCATGACAGGGCGGGCGGTAACAACAGCGCTGCTGGCGCTTGCGATGCTCTCGCCGGTGGTGGCGCGGGCAGCGATGCCGGACCCTCAGCAGGATAATGTGCTGGCGGGTGTGGACAAGTTTGCGCAGGGCGCGAAGGAGGCGAACGAGGTAACGCTGGACAAGAAGATGCTGGGGCTGGCGGGCGGCTTTATGGGGAAGAAGGACGGGAACGCCAGCGCGATGATGCAGAAGCTGGACTCGGTGATGGTGCGCAACTACGAGTATGCGGCGCCGGGGCAGTACAGCATGGACGAGGTGGAGCAGGTACGCAGGCGGCTGGATACGGGCGGGTGGTCGCAC
>DASWUY010000002.1:0-3149 GCA_036401435.1 Acidobacteriaceae bacterium
GCTCTACGTGGACGGCAAGATCGAGGGCACGATCAACCTGCCCGGCAACCGGGTGACGGTAGGCCGCAATGGGCAGGTCTCGGCCAACATTACGGCGCGCGAGATCGTGGTGCTGGGCAAGGTGCGCGGCAACATGGCGGCGTCGGACCGGGTGGACATCCGGAGTGAGGGCTCGCTGACCGGAGACGTGGCGGCGCAGCGCATTTCGATCGAGGATGGCGCGTTCTTCAAGGGCGGGATCGATATTCGCAAGCCGAACGCAGAGGGCAAGCCGGCGGTAACGCCGGAGCCAGCCAAGGTCGGGGTCTAAGCGACCCGCGTGCAAACCGGGGAGGGTGCTCGCGCGCCCTGCCCAGACTTGCCGGAGATGGTGCCGCCCTGCTTCGCAGGCAGTTGGAGCGACTTTTGAGAAACAGGAAAGGCCCCGGGCTGGAGCGCCAGGGCCTTTTCTTGTTTGTGGACGCTGCCTGGCGCCGGCGGCGCTGCCTAGTGAGGCGCGTGGGTAAGGGGCAGGTACTGGTCGCGCAGGTCGGTCTGGCGGCTGGACATGGGGATGGCGACGCCGGCGATGAAGACCTGGCTGACGGAGGTGCGGACGTCGAGCGGGTCGCCGTTCGCGATGACGACGTTGGCGGCCTTGCCGACATCGAGCGAGCCGAAGCGGTCGCCGACGCCGAACATCTCTGCGGGGTTGAGGGTGATGGCCTTGAGGGCCTCGTTATAGGGGAGGCCGTAGGCGACGGCGTACCCGGCGGCGTAGGGCAGGTTGCGGCTGTCGGAGACGGGGCCGTCCGAGATGGAGGAGAGGGCGATCTTGACGCCGCGCTTTTGTAACTCTGCCGGTAGCGAGAAGACGGCGTCATAGCGCTCGTTCGGCAGGGGCGCGTCGTAGATGGAGCCGACGATGACCGGGACCTTGTAGGCGGCGATCTTGTCGAGGATGTCCTGGGCGTGGGAGACGTGGTTGAGGATGACGCGGAGGTGGAACTCCTGGGCGATGCCCATGGCGACCTCGACCTCGTAGCTCTCGGTGGCGGCGAGGACGACGGGCTTCTGGCCGCGGAGGTAGGGGAGCAGAGCCTCGAACTTGAGGTCTCGCTTGGGAGGGGGACCCTTGTGGTCGGGCCTGGCGGCGGCAGCCTGCTCGGCCTGGTAGTTTTGCGCGTCAAGGAAGGTCTGGCGCAGCTGCGAGGCGACGCCCATGCGGGTGGAGGGGAAGCGGGCGCCGGCGAGGTTGGGGCCGCGGCGGCGCACGTCGCCCTGGAAGTTGATGGCGAGCGCGATGTCCGGGGTAAGGATCATGGCGTCGCGATCCTTACCGTAGAGCTGGATGAGGGCGTCCTGACCGGCGATGGAGTCCTCGGCCGAGGGGGCGACGATGGCGGTGGTGACGCCGTTGATGCGGTTGACGGGGATGCGCACGGTCTCGGCGTGGAAGGCGTCGGTGACGTGCATGTGGGGCATGATCTCGTCGCTGATCTCGGCGAGGTCGGTGGTGTTCTGGTCGGACTCGACTTCGGTGAGGCCGAGGTGGGTTTCGGCGTCGAAGAGGCCGGGGTAGACGGTCATGCCGGTGGCGTCAATGAGCTGAGCGCCGGGGGGGATCTTGGTGGTGGCGGCCGGGCCGACGGCGGTGATCTTTCCGTTTTCGAGGATGAGGACGCCGTTGTCGATGGTGCCGTGGGTGATGGTGAGGAGCTTGCCGCCGGTGATGGCGAGGGTGTGGGCGGCGGGAGGCTGGGCAGAGGCGGAGGCGGCGAGGAGGCAGGTAGTGGCGAGAGACGAGAGGGTGCGGATCACAGGCCGCCTCCATTCTCGTCGGCGCCTTCGTCCTCGTTGCCGGAGAAGCCGGCGGCGTGCATGACGCCGTGGAAGTGGGTGGTGCCGAAGCCGGGAAGGCTGCTGTCGAAGAAGAGATCGCCGTCGATGTAGACCTTTTCGGCACGGGCGTAGATGGAGAGCGGGTCGACGTTCCAGAGGACGAGGTCGGCGTCCTTGCCGATGTCGATGGAGCCGACGCGGTCGTCGACGCCGATGATCCAGGCGGGGTTGAGGGTAATCATGCGGATCGCTTCGTCTTCCGTGGCGCCGCCGTAGTGGATCATCTTGCCCGCCTCCTGGTTAAGGCGGCGGATGTAGTCATTGGAGTCGGACTTGAGGGCGACGCGGACGCCCTCGCGCATGCTCATGACGGCGTTCCAGGGGATGGCGTCCCAGGCCTCGTCCTTGAAGCCCCACCAGTCGGCAAAGGTGGCGATGGCGGTGCCGGTGGGGGCGATCTGGGGGCCGACCTTGTACATTTCGAGCGCGTGGTGGAAGGCGCGGATCTTGTAGCCGTACTCTTTCGCGATGGCCTCTTCGGTGAGGAACTCGTCGGCGCGGTAGCAGTGAATCTGGACCAGGAGCTTGCCGCGGAGGATGTCAGAGAGGGCGTCGAGTTTGAGGTCGCGTTTGGGCGCGACGGCGTCCTTGTCTTCCTTGTGACTTTCGGCGGCCTTGGCGAGCTTGGCGTTGTAGGCGTCCCAGGAGGCCATGTAGGCCTTGGCGTCTTCAAAGCTCTGGCGCATGACCTCGAAGTTGCCCATGCGGGTGGAGGGCAGCTCGTGGCGGCTGCCGTAGACGCGCTTGGGGTTTTCGCCGCTGGCGAACTTGATGGAGCGGGGCGCGTTGGGGAAGAGCATCTGCTCGCGGGGGAAGCCGAACTTGTTCTTGATGACGACGGCCTGTCCGCCGATCATGTTGGCCGAGCCATGCAGGAGGAGCTCGGTGGTGACGCCGCCGGCGAGCGCCTGGTAGAGGGCGGCATCGGCGTTGTCAAAGGCGTCGATCATCATCATGGAGGGGGTGACGGGGCTGGTGGCCTCGTTGACGTCGTTGCCGAGGGCGGAGTGGGAGTGGGGATCGACGATGCCGGGGGTGAGGTATTTGCCGGCGGCGTCGATCACGGTCGCGTTGGCGGGGGCTTGGACGGAGGCGCCGACGCCGGCGATCTTGCCCTGGTGGACCCAGACGCTGCCATGGTCGATGGTGCCGTGGGAGGCGGTCATGACGGTGGCGTTGCGGATGACGAAGTCTGCGGCGGGCTGCTGGGCGAGGAGCGGGAGGGGCGCGAAGCAGAGGGCGAGCGTGGCGCTGAGGCGGGAGGATCG
>DASWUY010000003.1:0-5808 GCA_036401435.1 Acidobacteriaceae bacterium
TGATCACCGCCGCAGGCACAGCATCCACCGTAGGAGCTGCGTTTAACACGGGGTTTGAAGAGTTTTCACAGTTTGGCAAAGACGTGTTCGGCAACACGCGCACCGCGCAGGTACCCAGCGCGCTGGGCGGCATCGTCTCGGCGGTTCTGGGGTTGAATAACATCGGCCAGATGCGGTCCACGCTGCAATTGCCATCGGCGCCGCAGTATGCGGTCTCGTATACACCAGCGCAGTTTCAGACGATCTACTATGCGACCGGCGAGCCGGCGGCGACCAACGCCACGATCGCGATCATGGCGGAAGGGAACCTGACGGGCGTGGTCAATGATCTGCGCCTGGCGGAGAAGGGGTTCGGGCTGCCCCAGGTCCCGGTCACGATTGTGCCCGTCGGGGTCGCGTCGAGCGATACTTCCGGTGCGGACGAGTGGGACATGGACACGCAGTACTCGTCGGGCATCGCACAGAACCTGAAGATGCTGTACCTCTACGACACGACCTCCTTGTCGGATTCGGATCTGGCGCTTGAGTTTTCGCGTTGGGCGACGGACAACAAGGCAAAGGCGGCAAGCGCGTCGCTGGGCGAGTGCGAGTTCTTCCCCTATATCGATGGCTCGATGCTGGTCGACGACATGATCTTCCTGGAGGCGGCCTCACAGGGCCAGACCTTTTTCGCGTCTGCCGGCGACACAGGATCCTTTTGCCCGGCTGGGCCTGCGGGGGCGAATGGAGTGCCGGTGGGAGCGCCGTTCGTGAACTACCCTGCCTCAAGCCCCTACGTGGTTGGGGTAGGAGGAACGACGCTGCTTACCAACGCCAACGGCACCTATGACCAGGAGGTTGCCTGGTATGCAGGTGGAGGCGGCATGAGCCAGTTCGAGAGCTCGCCGGCCTGGCAGTCCTCCCAGGTCAAGCTGCTCGCAACCACGGGCGACAAGGGTGTGCCGGACCTGGCCTATGACGCCGATCCGGAATCGGGAGCGCTGGTGTATGTGAATGGAGTTCCGGAAGGGGTAGGGGGTACGAGCCTGTCCTCGCCCCTGGCGCTGGGTACATGGGCACGTGCGGTGTCCGTCAACCCCAAGCTGGGGTTTGCTTCGCCGCGCCTCTATGGGCTCTACAACGGCAGTGGGACGGGGCCGATGTATCCCCGCAACGGTTTCCACGACATCACCCTGGGAGCGAACGGGTTGTATGCTGCGGCGCCGGGCTATGACCTGACTACGGGCCTGGGCACGCCGATCATCAACCAGCTCGTCACCGATCTCTCGAAGTAAGAGGGTCAGGGCCGGCAACACGCGGGCGGTGCTCTGTGCTTCGGTGCAGGGGCCGCCCGTTTTCTCGATGACGACACGTGCCGGCGGTGGTTGCCTGCTGGGCGGCTACGCTCGCGCAGGCTGGTGGGCGCTGGTCTCTTCGCGCACCATCTCGCCATCGCGCATATGCAGGATGCGGTTGGCGATGCTTGCTGCTTCAGGGTTGTGGGTGATCATGAGCACGGTCTGGCCGTACTCCTGGTTGGCCAAGCGAAGCATGTTGAGCACGATCTCGGAGTTGGCTGTGTCGAGGTTGCCGGTGGGCTCGTCGGCGAGGATGATAGCCGGGTTCGTGATGAGCGCGCGAGCGATGGCGACGCGCTGCTGCTCGCCGCCTGAGAGCTCGGAAGGGCGATGCTTGAGGCGTCCCGCGATGCCCAGCACCTGGCTTAGCTGGTCGAGCCTCCTGCGGTCAAGGGGGGCCTTGGCGCCGGAGATATCGTGGGCGATCTCGATGTTGTTCAACGCGGACAGGGTGGGCATGAGGTTGAATTTCTGGAAGATGAACCCGATCTTGGTTTTGCGCATGCGGGTACGCTCGCCGTCGGAGAGGCTGGCGAAGTCCACGCCGTCAATGAGCACGCGCCCGGAGCTCGCCCGGGTGAGGCCGCCGAGGATGTAGAAGAGGGTAGACTTGCCGCTGCCGGAGGGGCCGACGATCGAGACGAACTCGCCGGCCTGTACGGAGAAGGAGACCCCGCGCAGGGCGGGGACGTCCACCTTGCCTGCGCGATAGGTCTTGCCCAGATTCTCGGCGCGGATGATGGATGATGCGGGAGAGTGCACGGATGTGATTCTACCCTGCTGGGTCGGACCCGGGTTCGAAGGCCGGGTCAGGGAGCGCAGGACCGAGGTCAGTGCGCTGGGTCAATCCGCGGCGTGGCGCGCCGCATCCTCGTTGCCGTATCCGCCGAGTGGGTGTGCTCCGGCGGTGGGAGCAGCAGCGGCGGTGTGTAGCGAAGGGCGCGCAGCAGGCTTGGGACCGCGCTTGCGCACCAGCAGGGTGCGCAGGCGCTCCAGCAGTTCTTCGGGGTTGGCGGCGCCCTTGGGCAGGAAGGCGTCAGCGGCGTCGGCACGGGAGAACTCCTTGACCGAGCCGCTGATCAGCATCATCGGCAGGTCCGGCGCCTGTTGCTTCATGCGGCGAATCATCTCGTTGCCATCCATGCCGGGGAGCAGGAGATCACTCAGCACGAGGTCTACGCCGCCCTGGTCGAAGCGCTCGAGCGCGGCGCGCGCATCCCCAAAGCAGAGAGCGCGGTAGCCGCGCGTTTCGAGCATGAACTTTCGCACTGAGAGTGCCTGCTCATTGCCATCGACACAAAGAATCACTTTCCTGGGACGCATTTCTCTTCCTTCTCCTACGGTGCTGGCGAGCCGGTGCGGTTTTGGCCCGGTGCCGGCGGTTGTTCAGGCGCGGGGCGCAGAGACAGCGCCGTTCCCCGCGATCGGGTTCCCTGACCACAAAGCGTGAGCGGGTGCGTCCGGCGTGGAAAGCACTCCTGGTAAGCTCCAGGAAAAAAGGAGCCGCCCCCTCGTCGCGGCCGAGCGTGCCCGGACAAGCATGTGGAGCGCAGAGTCGCCTCGCCAACCTGGCCGCGAGCCGCTCCCTGCCTACTCTGTTTTCACGTTTGAGATAAGAGCTTGCCGGCGATTGCTCGTCGACGCCTGCCTAGAGTACGGAGGGAGGAGGGTGGCTGCAACCGCGAAGACAAAGCGAAGACGAAGCATCGATTTGACTGGCTTTTTACGTGGAAGTCGTTGCTGCGTGTAATCTCAGTTGTTTGTGAGTCCCGGGGCTTGTGGAAGGAGTGTGCATTCGCAAGGGAAAAGGCGTCAGAAAGCCCCAGCGCTGGTGCTGGCACGTTACGAAAGAGTAGGCGAGCGAAGGTAAAGAGCGCGGCGCAGGTGCAAGGCAGAGGAGCCTGTGGGCCGCTGGAAACGGCGCTCTGGGTGTGCTACTCTGGCTCCTCTGTCACTGCTTTCCGGGATTTGCTCCACCTACGTGCCCGAGGGCACACGACAGGTTATCGACGCGAATGCTTTCTTCTCTCACGCAGCCCTCTCCATGCCCCAGCCGGATGCTGTGTAGCATGCGGGCCCGGCGCGTGCGTTAAGGGCTCGCCGCTCCCGCCTCCTCCGTACACCTGTTTGTTATGCAAAGGCCTCTTCCTTTCACGGCCGCCCCATGGTGATGGGTGTACGCCAGTTGTAACCGGCGCAAAGCGATTTCCCCAGCGCCATCCGGAATCGGCGCCCTTTGTACCCGCAACGCATCTTTGTTAGAAGAGGATGATGAACCCGATGAGCCTAGGTGAATCCCGGATTCCCCGCATCAACGAGCAGGCCCCGGACTTTGAGGCCAAGAGCACGCACGGCGTGATCAAGCTGAGCGATTACACGTCGAAGGGCAAGTACGTGATGCTCTTTTCGCACCCTTCTGACTTCACCCCGGTGTGCACGACCGAGTTTATCGAGTTTGCGCGCCACCAGCCGGATTGGGACCGGCTGAACGTGCAGCTGATTGGCGTGTCCATCGACAGCATTTACTCGCACATCGCCTGGGTCCGCGACATTGAGGAGCATGCGCACGTCAGAGTCGGCTTCCCGGTCATTGCCGATCTCGACTTCAAGGTGTCCACCCTCTTCGGGATGGTGCACGAGGCAGTGTCCGATACGTCTACCGTGCGCGCGGTGTTTGTGATCGACTCCAAGCAGGTGATACGCGCAATCATTTACTACCCCATGCAGCTTGGCCGCAACGTGGACGAGCTGGTGAGGGTGTTCGAGGCGCTGGCAGTAGCGGACGCGAACAAGGTATCGCTGCCGGCCGACTGGCAGCCGGGCGGGGCAGTGATCGTGCCGGCGCCGGCCACGCTCGAGGACGCAGCCAAGCGAACCAACGGCGGGGGTGCAGGCCTGGACGTGCATACGTGGTATCTGTCGAAGAAGGAGCTGGAACCGGTGAAGTAAGGCGCTCGCTGCAATCCGCAGAGAGGCAGCCCGGCTGGATCGCAGCCGGGCTTTCTCTTTCTCCGTGGCGAGTCCTGGCAACAGGGTGCTACTGCGAGCCGTCGCTCGGCAGGGCATAGTAGCCCTTGCGTACCTGGACCTTGAGCCCATCGCCCTTGCACTGGACCGCAATCGGCCGGTAGCTGCCATCCATGTTCTGGTTGGCCGGCGTGTAGGTGGCCACGTACTGGGTGCGCAGCTCGGCTTCGATCTGGGCAAAAGCGTCTTCCATCTTGCGGCCGTTGTTGCCGACGTCAATCATGCGGCCACCGGTCTCTTCTGTGAGCTTGCGCATGGCCGAGGCGCCGGTGTAGCCCATCATGCTGCCTGCATAGACGCCGCGATCGGCGATCAGCAGCACGTAGATGATGGCGTTTGCCTTCTGGGCGGCCTCGATGGCTTGCTGGATCTTGTAGCGGGAGCCCTCGTCTTCACCGTCCGTGAGCAGGATGAGAGCCTTGCGGCCGGTCTCAGTGCGCAGCTTGTCGCCCGAGGCGAGGTAGACAGCGTCATAGAGCAGGGTGCCCTTCGGCGCTCCCTGGGTAGGGACCGGGCCCTGGCCTATGCCGGGGATGCCAGCCGAGCCGTTGCCTCCTGCGGTGTTGATCTCCGCCTTCTCCATGGCGCGGGCCAGGCGCGACGCATTGCTGGTGTAGTCCTGCAGCAGGTTGACGTCCACGTCAAAGGAGATCAGGAAAGCCTCGTCCTTCTGGCGCAGGATGCGCTTGAGAAAGGCGCCGCCCGTTTGCTGCTCCATCTGGAGCACGTTGGTCTGCGAGCCGGAGGTGTCGAGCAGAATACCGAGGGTAAGGGGCTGGTTGGCTTCGGCGGCAAAGCTGCGCAGCTTCTGCGGTTCCTTGTTTTCAAAGACCGTGCAGTCCTGCTGGGTCATGGTGGGAACCAGGCCGCCCCGCTTGTCCTTGACCGTGAAGTAGAGGCTGACGAGCGAGGTCTGGACCTTGAGGGTGGTGACCGGGCCGTCTTGGTCCTCGTCGGCGGGCGGAGGTGCGCTGCTGGACGGGGGAGCGTCGGGGCTGGGCGCGGCCTGGGCGTGCAGGGCCTGGCCGCCGGCAAGGCACAGGGCCAGCAGGCAGGCAGACGAAACGAGGAGGAGGCGCATGGGAGTTTAGACGAGCCCGCGCCCGGAAAGGCTGCGGCTAGGGGCCGCGCAGGGTGGAAAGCATCACGGTGTTGCCGGATAAGCCTCTGATACTCTGACAGGCAGCGGCTGCGGCGCGTCTAACGAGACAGCGGCCGCTTGCGTCAGCGGTCTCCGGCACTGGCATGCGGCACAAAGGCGCGTTTGCCGGGGAGGGTACGCGGCGCAGCATGTTGTGCCTGGAGTGCTTTTTGGAGAAGAGTCTGTGATGCAAGGGGTGTTAGCAGCAGTAATGGTGGTGGCCCTGGCCGCCGCGGGGCCACAACAGCAACAGTCGATTCCCGATGCTCCCTCGCCGCAGCCGGCTACGGGTGGCCACACCCT
>DASWUY010000004.1:0-16221 GCA_036401435.1 Acidobacteriaceae bacterium
CCACGACGCCTACTTTTACACGCCCGGGCAGACGGAGATACCGCGGGTGGCGGCGAAGAAGCTGGACGACCTGCGGTCGCCGCTGGCCTTGCTGCTGGGGCATGCAGCGCTGGCGCGAGAGCTGGACGGGCTGACGCTGGAGCGGGTGGGCATCTATCCCGGAACCCTGATGCTGAGCGGGGTTCCGCACGGGATGGAGAAGCGCGTGTCCCGGATGTCGATCGGGGCTGAGCCGGACGGGCGCATTACCATGCTGCGGGTGGAGGAGACGGACGGCGCCATCAACAGCTTTGAGCTGGAGGGCGAGGAGGCGAACGTCGTGACGCCGGCGGGCGCGTTCCGGTTTGTGGCGCCTCCGGGGACGCATGTGGTGGAGGGAATGCCACCGCTTTAGCAGCGACCCCTGTGCCCGGGTAGGGCTGTTGGTATGCTGGGCAGAACCATGTCTGGGCGCCTGGCTCTTGCTTTGCTTCTGATGATCACGAATGCTCTTGCAGCCCAGACCAAGGGCCCCTGGCAGATGGAGCAGAGCGGCACGACGGCGGGGCTGCGCGGCATTCACAACGCCGGCGGCGGGGTGGCCTGGGCCTCGGGGACGGATGGGACGGTGTTGCGGACCGAGGACTCGGGCTACATGTGGCAGAGCTGCGCGATGCCGCCGGGGGCGGAGAAGCTGGACTTCCGCGCGATCTGGGCCTGGGATGCGAACACGGCGATGGTGATGTCGAGCGGCCCGGGGGAGAGGTCGCGGCTGTACAGGACAACCGACGGCTGCTCGCACTGGGAGCTGGTCTTGACGAACGCGCAGAAGGATGGCTTCTGGGATGGGCTGATCTTTGAGAACCGGCAGAAGGGCTACCTGCTGGGCGATCCGGTAGACGGGCGCTTCATCTTTCTGGTGACCGAGGATGGGGGCTCGCACTGGAAGCGCTCGGAGGCGCCGGAGCTGGCTGCGGGAGGCGGAGCGAAGGGAGCCTTCGCTGCCAGCAACTCGTCGATGCTGGGAGGTGCGGGCGAGCCGGTACTCTTCGGCACGGGCGGCGGGTATGTCTATGCGCAGTCGTTTCGAGGCAGCCTGACCTTGACGGCTGCCGGCAAGCCGATCGAGATGAGCGAGCACTGGCGGCGAACGGCTGTACCGCTGGCGAGTGAGGGGGACGCCGCGGGTATCTTTTCGCTGGCTTACCATGCGAGCGATGGCTGGGGCCATGACTACACCTGCATGGCGGTGGGCGGCGACTACACCCGGCCGGACGAGCGACAGGGCACAGCAGCATGGACGCATGACGGGGAGCATTGGACCGCTTCCGCGAGGCTCCCGGGAGGGTACCGGTCGGCGGTCGCGTGGGACGGGGACCAGGACTTATGGATCGCGGTGGGTCCGAACGGGTCAGACATCTCGCGTGACGATGGCAGGACGTGGGAACGGCTGGAGCAGGCTCCGGCGGAGGGCGCGAAGGAAGGCGAGTGGAACGCACTGAGCTTGCCGTGGGTGGTGGGGCCGCACGGGCGCATCGCCAAACTGAATGCGGAGGCACTGCCAAAGGCTGCGCCGGAGCGGAAGTAAGCAGGGGTGCAGGCGCATGGGGCGGGCTCTGTGCTCCATTCCGGGGCACGCACGTCCCCCGGTGCGGGACCGGAAACTAAGGTGTGAGCGGACCTGGTCCGCCTGCCGTCTATAGCAGTAGCGAACCTGATACCCTTACCCCAAAGAACCGAAGGAGCAGGACCGCCGCGCACGCACACCCGTGCCCGGCACCCGAACCATGGCGGAATTTGTCGTCAAGCTGGCCGATGAGCGAGGGCACGTCCAGGAGCAGATCCAGTCTGCGGCCAACGCCGAAGAACTGCGCGTACGGTACACGCATGGCGGCTACCACGTGCTGTCGGTCAAGGCGCGGGGCTCGCGGATCGGGAGCAAGCGTCGCGCGAAGCTGGAGACGTTCCTGGTCTTCAACCAGCAGTTTCTGACGCTGATCCGCGCCGGCCTGCCGATCCTGGGCTCGCTTGAGATGCTGGCCAAGAGCCAGAAGAACCCGAACTTTGCGGCGCAGCTGGCAAACGTGGCGCAGCGTGTGCGCACGGGCGAGTCGATCTCGGCGGCCTTTGAGGCGCAGGGCGGCTTCGACCTGATCTACACGGTGACGCTGCTGGCAGGCGAGCGGTCGGGCAACCTTGAAGAGGTGCTGGGCCGCTACCTCTCCTTCCAGCGCATCTCGCTGACCTTTCGCAAGAAGATGCAGGCATCTCTGATCTACCCGGCGCTGTTGATCGTGCTGGTCTTCGCGCTGTTTATTTTCCTGATCACGTTTGTGGTGCCGCGCTTTGCCCAGCTTTACGACCAGGTGGGAACCAAGCTGCCGTGGCTTACGCTGGAGCTGCTGGCCTTTGGACAGATGGCGCAGCATTACTTCCTGTATGCGGCGCCGGTGGCGGTTATTGGCGTTTACTTCCTGGTTCGCTGGGCGAAGACGGGCAAGGGCGCCGACACCATCGACGGGATACGCATCAAGCTGCCTATCTTCGGGTCGATCTGGTTGAAGTACCAGGTAGCGCTGTTTGCGCGCACGCTGTCGACGCTGCTGACCGGGGGCCTGCCGCTGGTGCCATCGCTCGACACGGCGGCGCGCTCGATCTCGAGCTCGCGCATTTCGCGGTCGGTGTTCCGATCGGTGACGAGCGTGCGCGAGGGGAAGGGGCTTTCGGTCAGCCTGAACCAGACCGGGGTCTTCCCTGCCCTGGCCACTGAGATGATCGAGGTCGGGGAGTCGACAGGAGCGCTGCCGCAGATGCTGAACTCGGTTGCCGAGTTCTTTGAGGAGGACGTGCAGACGGCGCTGACCGCTTCGCTCGCCCTGATTGAGCCGCTCATCCTGATGGTGATGGGCGTGGTGGTGGTAATTATCCTGATCGCGCTGTACCTGCCGATCTTCTCGCTGGGCAACGCTGGGAATTTTCAGCATTGAAGCGCATCGGCAAGAACGAGGGGGCAAGCGCATGAGCATGGAAGAGTCGGAAGTAGCCACGAAGGGCGACCTGCACGCGCTTGAGTCGACCCTGAACGGGCGGATCGAGGGTGCGAAGCAGGAGTTGATTGGGCGCATCGATGGGTCCAAGGTGGAGATGATCGGGCGCATCGAGGACTGTAAGCTCGAGATGATTGGGCGCATTGAGGAGTCCAAGGTCGAGATGATTGGGCTTGTCAAGGACTCCAAGGTCGAGATGATCGGGCGCATCGAGGAGTCCAAGATCGAAATGATTGGGCTTGTCAAGGACTCCAAGGTCGAGATGATCGGGCGCATTGAGGAGTCCAAGATCGAAATGCTGGAGCGGATGGAGAGCATCGAGACCAAGCTTCTGACCGCCTTCCAGGCCTGGGCGCTTCCGGTAAACAGCCGTGTACGGAAGCTGGAGCTCGGGGACTCGACCCTGGGGGAGCGGCTGGCAGCTATTGAGGATCGCCTGATGGCGCTGGAGCGCCGGCCCGGCAGGTTGTAGGTCTTCTTTGCTAGCAGTCGCAGCACCTTACACACAACACCGCGCACCAGGTAGCAGGAAAATTATGGCAGAAGCCTCGGTACTTGCACTCCCGCTTGAAAATGACGAAGTGGAACACGCGCAGATGCTGGCGCGGCGCTATCGTTGCGAATTCGTGGACCTGAAGAACTTCCGCATCCAGCACGACCTCTTTCGCTCGGTGCCGGTGGACATGATGTTCCGGTATAACTTCGTGCCGATCGAGCAGTTGCCGGACAGGCTGGTGATCGCGGTCAACGATCCCAGCCGCCTGATGGTGCTGGACGAGATAGCGAGCCTGCTGGGGCAGCGCCTGGTCACGCGCGTGGCCACGCTTTCGCAGATCAATGACCTGCTGAAGAAGACCGAGCAGTCGCAGCGCGTGCTGGACGAAGCGACCGAGGGTCTGACCTTCGACGTGGTGGCGATCAATGACCAGGATGACGAGTCGATCACCATTGAGAAGCTGACGTCGGAAGAGGACATCAGCCCGATCATTCGCCTGGTGGATACGACCATCTTTACGGCGCTGGAGCGCCGCGCGTCCGACGTGCACATCGAGACCTATGACGACCAGTTGCTGGTCAAGTACCGGATTGACGGGGTGCTGCACCCGGCCATGGCTCCGATTGCCCGCGAGCATCACCAGACGATCCTGTCCCGGATCAAGGTCATGTCGGAGCTCGACATCGCCGAGCGCCGCGTGCCTCAGGACGGACGCTTCCGGGTGCGCTACAAGGGGCGCCTGATCGACTTCCGTGTCTCCATCATGCCGACGGTGCATGGAGAGAACGCCGTGCTGCGTGTGCTTGACAAGGAGTCGATGTCAGAGAAGTTCAAGCAGCTGACGCTGGACGTGGTGGGCTTCGGGGACGATGATCTGCGGCGTTTCCGGCGCTACATCCGGGAGCCCTACGGGATGGTGCTGGTGACCGGGCCGACCGGCTCGGGCAAGACGACCACGCTCTATGCTGCGCTGAACGAGATCAAGTCGGATGAAGACAAGATCATCACGATTGAAGACCCGGTGGAATACCAGATACGCGGCATCACCCAGATTCCTGTGAACGAGAAGAAGGGGCTGACCTTTGCACGCGGGCTGCGTTCCATCCTCCGCCACGACCCGGACAAGATCCTGGTGGGTGAAATACGCGACCAGGAGACAGCTCAGATTGCGATCAACTCGGCGCTAACCGGGCACCTGGTGTTCACCACCGTGCATGCGAACAACGTGGTGGACGTACTGGGCCGGTTCCTCAACATGGGGGTGGAGGCCTACAACTTCGTCTCGGCGCTGAACTGCATCCTGGCCCAGCGGCTGGTGCGGATGATCTGCGAGCACTGCATTCATTCGGTGCGCTATGACGACGAGTTCCTGCTGCTGAGCGGGCTGAACCCGGAGGAGTGGCGGGGCTTCGAGTTCAAGGAAGGGCGGGGGTGCGTGGAGTGCGGGGGCACGGGGCACCGGGGCAGAACGGCGATCCACGAACTGCTGGACCTGACGGACCCGATTCGTGAAATGATCCTCGAGAAAAAGCCCAGCTCGGAGGTCCGCAAGCTGGCGGCCGCGGAGGGGATGCAGTTCCTGCGGGAGTCGGCGCTGGACCGGGTGCGGCGGGGGCTGACGACCATGAAGGAGATCAACAAGGTGACGTTTATCGAGGCCAACCGTTAGGCGGCGAACACCGTTGGCACTGCCGGCGGAAACCAGGAGCGGAACGAGATGAAGATGCCGAAGCGCGATTCCCTTGCTTGAACGACTGCCACTGCTGAGTGCCGGCATCTCCCTGCGGCCGGAGCTGGCCTGCGAGATCTCAACCGCCGGCGTGCTGGCGGCGCGGCCGGAGGGCGATACGCTGGTCACGCAGTTCGTGCCGCTCGCGGCCGGCTGCTTGTCACCCGGCACCAAGCCCCCCAATGTACTGGACCGCGCCAAGGTGGTGGGCGCGGTGCGCAGCGCGGTGAGCGCGGTGGCGGAGCGGGCGCGCAACCTTCCCGGGGGACGAAGCCTGCCAGGCAACCGGGCGCTGACGGTGATTCTGCCTGATGCCGCGGTGCGGGTGCTGCTGCTGGACTTCGATTCCCTGCCCACCAAGCGAGCTGAAGTCCTGTCCATTCTGCGCTTCCGCCTGCGCAAGCTGGTGCCGTTTGAGGTGGATGACGCGGTGATCAGCTACCAGCTGGGCAGCCAGGCGTCGGACCTGACCCGGGTCCTGGTGACAGTGATACCGCGCGAGGTGCTGCTGGAGTATGAGGGTGTGGTGCGGGAGGCGGGGTTCTATGCCGGAGTGGTGCTGCCCAGCACGCTGGCGGCGACGACGCTACTGGGCGCAGAGCCGGCGCTGCTGGTCAATCGCAACGGGAACACGCTGACGACGGCGATCGTGCGTGGGGAGGACTTGCTGCTGCATCGCGCGCTGGAGTTTGAAGTGGATGCGGGATCGAGCCTGGCGCTTGTGACACAGCCGGACCCTCTGGTGGCGATTGCTCCGCCGGCTACCGAGGCGCGGCGCGAGGAGGATATCCGGCAGACGGTTTCAGTCGCGCTGGCCTACTACGAAGACACGCTGGCGCAGAACCCGGAGGCGCTCTACTACATTGGGCCGGGCAGTGCGGCGGAGTTTGCCCGGCTGTTGGGAGAGGGGCTACTGGCGGGGCGCGCGCCCGGCGAAGCAGCCGTGAGAGTCCGCGAACTGCTGCCGGCCGCGCAGGGGGAGCCGGAGATCGCGGCGCTGGGGGTGCCGCGGGCGCTGGTGGCGCCGGTTGCAGGGGCGCTGTTCAATGGATGACCGGATGATGCAGCGGCCCAGGTCAGGCACTGGAGTACCTAGGAACGCATGAAGATCACTCTCAATCTCGCGACCCGCCCCTACATCGAGCTGCGGCCGATCTACACCCGGCTGCGGCTGATGATGCTGGTGCTGGCGGCGTTGGCGCTGCCCATGCTGCTGGTGCTGCGGGTAGAGCAGGCCAAGGCCCGGATCGCCACCTCTCGCGTGGAGCAGCTGCGGAGCCGGATCGCGCACTTGGAGGGGCAGCAGCGGGCGGCACGGGCGCTGATGCAGCGGCCGGAGAATGCCATGGTGCTCTCGCAGGCCGATTTCCTGAACGAGCTGTTTCGCCGGAAGGCCTTCTCCTGGACGGCGACGATGAGCGATCTGGAGGTCACCTTGCCTTCCGGGGTGCAGGTGCTCTCGATCGACCCGATTGTCGCCGCCGACGGACATGTGACGATACGGCTGCGGGTGTCAGGGCCGCGCGAGCGGGCTGTCGAGGTGGTGCGGAATCTCGAGCGTTCGCGCCACTTTGTGGCACCGCGGCTGGCGAGCGAGGCGCTGGCCAGCCCCAACGGGGGCGGGCCCACGGTGCAGCAGGTGTCGGAGACGGGCGGCTCGCCTACCGATGTTTCGTTCGAGATCCTGGCCGACTACCGGCCGCTGCCCAACTCGCACGACCTCTCAGGCGTGGCAGCTGAACCGGTGGCGGAGGCGGCCCCGCTGCCGGCTGGAGCTCCGGTGGTCGAGAGCGTGCCGGTTGCGGCGCCAGCGCACCGCAGCATGGACCAGATCCTGGGGCCGCGCAGTACACAGAACAGGCAGAACCTGCCGCCGGGGGTTCGCTGATCCGATGACGTCCATGCAAGGTATGCGCAAGTATTTGAGCCCCTTGAACCTGCTGGCCGGCGGCGTGCTGTTGCTGGTGATCTTTGACATTGCGCTGGGAACCAAGCTGGCGCTGGCCTGGCACGAGGCGTCGAGCGACCAGTCGGAGGCTTACGCAGCGGACATGGCGAGGTACACGCTGCTGGCGGCGCAGGTACAGCACATCGGCGGGTTGCCGGCGAGCATTGCAGGGTCGCGAGACGAAGCGGAAGCCTTCTACGGGGCGCGGGTTCCGGGCAACGACTCGGCCATCCTGGCGGAACTGGGTGGCCTCGCGAGCCGCAACCGGGTGCGCCTGAGCCGAGCCTCCTATACGCCGCGCGCGGCTGTGCCGGGGCTGGTCGAGCAGAGCATCGACGCCAGCTTGAGCGGGGAGTACACGGCGCTGATGCACTTCATCAACGACGTGGAGCGGGACCGCAATCATGCGTTCTTCATCATTCGCAATGTCACGCTCACCGGCCAGCAGAGCGGCGTCGTCAACCTGCGGTTGCGGCTGACCACCTACATGCGGGCTGATGCCGCGAGCGCGGCCATCATGGCCAGCTCTGGGCGGCCGGCGGCGGAGGTGCAGTAGTGGCGCTGAAGGCGGGAACCGACGACAAGAAGAAAGTCGCGATCGCGGCCACGCTGGGGCTGGTGGCGCTCCTGTACGCGGCGTACACCCTCTTCAGTGGGCCCCCGGCGCCGCCTGCCGGGGGGCGGCCGGTGCCTGTGGCCGGCAGTGCGGCGGGTAGTCCGGCGGCGGGTGCGGCGGCGGCGGGCGTGGCGGCACTGGCGCCCGCCGCTGCGACGCCGCTCGATCCGACGCTGCACCCGCAGCTGATGGCCGAGAATGAGGCCTTTGTGTACCGCGGGAGTGGACGGAACATCTTCTCGCAGAACTCCGCGCCGGCGGTGGCGGCGGTGCAGATCGAGCAGCCGCGAGGCCCGGTGCGGCCGCTGCCGGCGGTTTACACGCCACCTGCTGGACCGCCGCCACCGCCCACCATCGACCTGCGCTTCTTCGGTTACGCGGCGCGTCACGACGGGTCGCGCAAGGCCTTTCTGCTGCACGGGGATGATGTGTTTATCGCAGCGGAAGGCGACGTGGTCAGCCATCGTTACCGCGTGGTGCATATTGCGCCGACCAGCATCGTGGTCGAGGACCTGCCGTATCACAACAGCCAATCCCTGCCCCTGGTGCAGAACTGATGGTCTGGCGCGCTGCGCGACAGGAGCGTGGCCAGCCCTGGGGAAGCGAGCAAGGATATGTGCTGCTGGGGGTGATCTGCATGATCGCGCTGGTGCTGCTTACCCTCGCGATCGCGGCACCGAAGGTAGCGGCCTCGATCCAGCGCGACCGGGAGCTTGAGACGGTGCATCGCGGCGAGCAGTACAAGCGGGCCATCCGGCTCTACTACAAGCGGTTTGGGTCCTATCCGAGTTCGCTCGATCAGCTGGAAAAGACGAACAACATCCGTTTCCTGCGCAAGCGGTACCTGGATCCGCTCACCGGGAAAGATGACTGGAAGATCATCCTGATGGGGCAGCAGCATGTTTGCCCGCTGGGCTTCTTTGGGCAGCCGCTGGGGCTTGCCGGCGCGATGTCTGGCCAGGGGATGACGAGTGCAAGCTCGCTGGCAAACGGTAGCAGCGCAAGCGGGTTTGGTGCTTCGAGCGGTGCGGGCAGCGGATCGGGAGCCGGGTCGTTTTCCGGGTCGATGACAGGGTCAACGACGCTGGGAGGCGGCGCGACGGGCGTTCCTTGCGGGGCGGGGGGAGGGGCGGCGGCGGCCGGGGCGATCGGGGGTGGGCTGAGCGCTTCGAGCTTCGGGTCGGGGTCAGGAAGTGGGAGCTCGACCTCTGGATCGGGAGGCGGCAGCGGCAGCAGTACCGGAGGAAGTACCGGGGGCTTCAACTCCAGCACCACGCTGGGAGGCGGACCTATCGTGGGGGTGATGCCGCCGCTGACCAAGGACGCCATCCTGCAGTACAAGCTCAAAACCAAGTACAACGAGTGGGAGTTTGTCTACGACCCGGCCGAGGACCAGATGGCAGGCGCGGCTGGGGCGGCCGGCGGGGGTGGGATGAACCTGAACGGGACAGCGGGCAGCCCCGGTTCCGGAGTCGGCGCTGGAGGCGGCACGATGGGGACGGGGAACCAGGGCTTTGGCGGAATCGGAAACGGTGCAGGGAACGGCGGCGCGAACGGGCCGGGGGTCGGGGTAGGTAACGGGCCAGGGAGCGGTCCGGGCGGCAGCGTGCCACCGCAGTAGGGCGGCGGGGTCCGCGGCAGGCGAGCACAAACAGGCTGGCAGAGGTGCGGGCTAGAAGCCGGGCAGAATGAAATGTAAGTGCACTGAAAAGAAAGCCCGGTGCAGAGCCCTAGACAGAGTATCGGGAGAAAAAGAAAGCCCCGCAGTCGCGGGGCTTTTCCAGTTCCGGCCCGATGTGCGCGCTAGACGCTGAAGGAAGAACCGCAGCCGCAGGTGCTCTTGACAGCGGGGTTTTCGAATTTGAAGCCTGCTGCCTCGAGGGTCTCGACGTAATCGACGACGCAGCCATTGAGGTACATGGCGGAGGTGGCGTCGATGAATACCTTGAGGTCTTCGAAGTGGAGCACCTTGTCCATCATGCCGGCCTGGTTCTCAAACGACATGGAGTACTGGAAGCCGGAGCAGCCGCCGCCAACCACGCCGATGCGCAGCCCGGCGGGCAGGGGGTCCTGCGTGGCCATGATCTCGCGCACCTTCACGATCGCCGGGGCGGTCAGGGTGACGGGGGTTGGCGTCTTGAACTCGGTGGTCGCGGGGGTAGGTGCAGTCACAGTTGCCATGCATGTCTCCAAGGAAGAGGGACTCAAAGAGTGAGGGCCTGCTCGCCTCTCCGGTCTATAGTGTAACGCCTGCAGCGGGTAGCAGCCGCAGACGGTAGTACCTCATTCGATGACCGCGGAGCAGGACGGGATTCAGTTCCCGTGCACAGAGAGGCGGCCGGCGATGCGGTCGTATTGGGCTTCGGTGAGCAGGCGGCGCGTCACGAGGTCGTCGGTGGCGTGATTGGGCCGGCCCCGGGCGATCTTCCTGGCGGTGGTAGGGGAGATGCCGGGGAGCCCGCTCAACTCGGAGACCGAGGCAGTGTTGACGTTGAGGGTCGCGCCTGCATGCGCGGAGGTTCCCTTGGAACCGGGAGCAGGCGCCCCGTCGTGCCAGCCTTCCCTGACGCCAGCGACGATGTCTCGGGCCTGCTGGCCGGCCTTGCGGGCCTCCTGGCGGGCGACGGTGCCCGCCTGGCGGGCATCCTGGCGAAGCTGGCGGGTATCTTCGGCAGCCTGGCGGCGGATCCGCTCGTCTTCTGTTTCGCGGGGGCGTGCACAGCCAACAAGGGTGATGCAACAGACCAGTAGCGCGGCCCAGCAGCTGACTCTCGGTGCTGTCATCTCGCTCCTCCTGCCGCGTTGCGCGGTCGCGGCTCTTGCCCCGCTCGCGGCGGTGCCTACTTCAGACCCTCGACGGTGGCATGCGCCTGCATGCTGATGTGCACCCGCTTGTCGCGCATGAGCATGGTGCTCTCGTCCTTCATGCCCCACTCCACGTAGGGCACGTCGAACTCGGCCCGGGCGGTCGCCTGGTCGCCATGCAGGGTGATGAAGGTGTCGACCTTGAGCGGGTGATCGGCGCCGTGCGCGTTGAAGGAGCCGATCAGGGTCAACTGCTGCTCGCTTCCCTGCTTGAGCGTGCCGACGGACTTCTCCGGGTGGAAGAATAGCTCGGGATACTTCTGGCTTTCAAGGACCTCGTTCTGCATCTTCGCGTCGAGCTTGCGGTCCTTGTTGCCGTCGCTGTGGCCGCTGGCGGCATCGACGAGGATCTGGCCCTGGGCGACGCCGGTGGCGGGGTCAAAGGCGAGCAGGCCGCCCTTGAGGGCGAAGGTGCCGTGCAGCCGGTGCAGGGCGCTGCCCGCGGTGTAGTGAATCTCGGTCCGGACGGGGTCAAAGTGCAGGGTGATGGCGGGGCCCGGATCGGGGAGGGCTGAGAGCGGCGCTGCGCAGAGCAGGGCCGCGGTAGAAGCGAAGGCGCCGAGCCGGCGCGAGAGAGTCTGCTGCATGGTGATGGAGTGTGGGTTCCCTTCCCAGGAGGCTGCCGCGGCGAACGCGGAGGCTCCTTCGCGACAGTACCACGGTGGAACGGGGGAGGACCATCGGTCCGCGCGCGGGTCGGCGTGCGATTGACGGGAGGCGGCGGCTGCCGGAAGCTGGAAGGCATGACATACCTGTGGGTGGGCGCGGGCGGATTTCTAGGGGCGGTGGCACGGTACGCGCTGGGGGCCTGGGTAACGCGGCGGCTGGGGCTGGGCTTCCCGTACGGCACGCTCGCGATCAACCTCTCGGGCTGTTTTCTGCTGGGGCTGATGCTGGCGGTGCTCGATGCGCGGATGACGCTGCCGAGCGAGCTGCGGCTGCTGGGGCCGGTCGGGTTTGTGGGCGCGTACACCACGTTTTCGACGTTTGAATATGAGACGCTGCGCACGGTGCAGGGTGGGGAGAGCGGCCTGGCGCTGCTCTACGTGGTGTTGAGTGTGGTGGTGGGGTATGGGGCGGCGTGGGCCGGGCAGGCGACAGGCAGGCTGGTCTCCTGAGCGCGGCCCGTGCGGGGGTTCAGTGGCCGTGGGTGACCAGGCTGTGCGTGGACAGCGCCTGCTCGCGGGCAACGGCGCGCTCGGCGGATTCGACTGTCTGCGTGATGAGGGTGGCGATGGTCATGGGACCGACGCCACCGGGCACCGGAGTGTAGGCCGAGCAGCGGTCGATGAGCGGGGTCATCTGCACATCGCCCACGCCGCCGACGTGGTAGCCGGCGTCTACCACGACGACACCGTCCTTGAGCCACTCAGCCTGAATGTACTCGCGCTTGCCGAGGGCGGCGACGACGATGTCGGCATCGCGGAGGAAGCGGGGCAGGTCGTCGGTGTAGCGGTGGCAGAGGGTGACGGTGGCGTTGGCGTTGTTGAGCATCATGGCCATGGGCTTGCCCAGGATGGCGCTGCGGCCGACGACGGTGGCGCTGCGGCCGTGGACGGCGATGCCGTAGTGGCGGAGCAGGTGCATGATGCCGGCCGGGGTCGCTGAACCGAAGGCGGGCTGCTTCATGGCCATGCGTCCGAAGCCGTGGCTGGTGACGCCATCGACATCCTTGTCGAGCGCGATGCGGTCAAAGCACAGGCGCTCGTCGACGTGATCGGGCACGGGATGCTGCAGCAGGATGCCGCGCACGCGCGGGTCACGGTTGAGACCGTCGATGGTGGCGAGCAGCTGCTCGGTGGTGGTGTCTTCGGCGAGCGTGAGGGGCAGCGACTCCATGCCCACGCGGCGGCAGGCGTTGCCCTTCATACGGACGTAGGTGGCCGAGGCTGGATTGTCGCCGACCAGGATGGTTGCGAGCACTGGCGGCGGCTCGCCGGTCGTGGCTACGAGCCGGGCTACGCGGTGTTTGAGAGCAGCCTCTATCTCAAGCGAGAGCGTTTTGCCATCGAGAACCAAACCTGCCATGCCCCTAGTGTAAGGGCAGACCGCCGTGGCTCCTTCGCGCGGAGGACGTCTGCCCCGCAGGCCCAGGGGGGCGGGCGCGCAGAGCTGGTCGGAACTAGTCGGCGCTGACCAGTCGCTGGTGGCGGATGTCGGCGCCTTGCACCCAGAAGATCACGTCGCCGGCGATGTTGGCGGCGTGGTCGGCGATGCGCTCGAGGTTGCGCGAGATGATGATGGTGTGAAGGGCCTGCTGGGAGATCTCGGGCACCTCCTGGATGACGCGGACCAGGTCTTCATGCGCGAGGCGGTTGAGGCGGTCGATCTCGTCGTCGGCCTCAACGACGGCGGCCGCCACCTCGGCATCGCCTTCGAGCAGCGCCTGCAGGGCCATGCGGATCATGCGGCGGGCGCAGCCGCGCATGCCTTCGATGTCGGCAGGCAGATCGGCAGCGGGCATTTCGACCAGGTCGCAGGTGCGTTGGGCGATGCTCATGGCCTGGTCGCCGATGCGCTCCAGGTTGCCGTTGATCTTGATGACGGCGAGGATGAAGCGCAGGTCGATGGCCATGGGCTGCTCCTGCGCGAGCAGTTCATAGCTCATCTCGTCGACTTCGCGCTGGGCCATGTTGATGGCGGTCTCGTTTTCGCGCACGTATTGGCACAGGGTGGCATCGCGCTGCAGGTAGGCGTCGACGGAGGACTCGAGCGCCTGCTGGGCGAGGGCGGCCATGGCCAGGAGCTTGTCCTTGAGCTGTTCGAGCTGCTGGTGGAAGTGAACACGGGGCACGAGGCAGGCTCCTTCAGAGATCATTGTGCACGAAGGGTGTTGCGCCTGGCGCGTGTTGTTGCGGCTTTGGTACGGATGTTATGGGTGGCAGAGCGGAAGCCTGTGTCAGACGGCCAGATCGGCGCCGCGCGACTCACGTCCGAGCGCTGTGACGAGGACCAGGTAGCAGGCGACGATGAGCACGGTGACGCCGAGCACCGGGGCAAAGCTGCCGATACGCTCGGCAATGGAGGCCTGGAGCACGGCGTTGCGGGAGGTGAGCAGGTTGCCCAGCTGGTAGGCGAGGCCGGGAAAGGTAGCGCGCACCGGGCCCGGGGAGAGTTCGCTGAGGTAGGCAGGAACCACGCCCCAGGCGCCCTGCACCATGAACTGCATCAGGAAGGCGCCGGTGGCGAGCAGGGCAAGCGAGTGGGAGAAGGCGTAGAGGGGAATGGCGGGCAGCGTGAACAAGGCCGCCGTGATGATGGCGCGCTTGCGTCCGAAGCGTTCGGAGAGGGCGCCGAAGAGGATGCCGCCGAGGATTGCTCCGGCGTTGTAGATGATGCCGACGATGCCTGTCTGGGCGGCAGTGGCATGGTTCTCGCGCTGCAGGAAGGTGGGGTAGAGGTCCTGGGTGCCGTGCGAGAGAGCGTTGAAGCCCGCCATGAGCAGCACGAGGAAGAGGAAGGTGCCGCCGTAGAGGCGCAGGCTGCGGAAGAAGCCGGGAGGCTGCGGTGCTTGCGAGACGGAGGCGCCAGGGACGGGTGCGAGCGTGGCTCGCGCGGCCGGGGCCGCGAGACGGGCGGCACGCTGGGCCTGCCAGGCGGGCGACTCCTGGACCTTGCCGTTGATGTAGAAGATGAGCAGGGCGGGCATGGCGCCCACGACGAAGAGCCCGCGCCATCCGCCCGCATGCCCGTGCCAGGTGAAGGTGGAGAGCGGACGGAAGAGGAGACCGTAGGCGGCAGCGGCCACCAGGTAGCCGACCGCGTAGCCCTCCTGCAGCAGGCCGGAGAAGAAGCCGCGCCCCTCTTTGGGCAGGCTTTCAAAGGCCAGCGCGGCGCCGACGCCCCACTCGCCGCCCATGGCGATGCCGAAGAGAGCGCGCAGGACCAGCAGCACCGGGAGCGAAGGAGAGAAGGCGCAGGCCAGCTCGAGGAGGGAGTAGCAGGCGATGTTGAGCATCAGGACAGGGCGGCGGCCAGACCTGTCGGCGAGCATGCCGAAGAGGAGCGCCCCTACGGGCCGGAAGGCGAGCGTAAGGAAGAGCGCTTCAGCGACGGAAGAAGTTCGGGCATGGAAGTCGGCCGAGATGGCCGGGACGCAGAAGACCAGCAGGAAGTAGTCAAAGGCATCGAGCGACCAGCCAAGGAAGCAGGCGATGAAGGCATGCCGCTGGGCGGCAGTGAGCCGGCGAAAGGAGGCGAAGAGAGGAAGGTGCGGAGCCGGCATGCGTCGCGGGGAACCCTTGTAGGGTGAGGTGAGTGCCGTGATGGGTGAGGATCCCCGAGCGCGCAACGCAGGAGTGCTGCGCGGCTGTAAGGGAGCCATGGCACCCACGATACAACCCCGGCCGCCAAGGAGGCTACGAAGAGCATAGCCGGGCGCATGGCTGGCACTTGCCGTGGCAGACCTGCTGCGGCCCACCCACTCTCCTTCACCTCCTTGGGACGTCGACGTTGATTGCTGCACTGCGCACCCGGTTCAACCAGAGCTACACGCCCCAGGCGTACGCCCGGCTGACAGAGCTGCTGGAGGCGAGCCTGGAAACGCCGCTGGGGTTTCGGGTGGCCGAGACCCCCTGCTTCCTACCCCGGGAGCTGCTCGAGGGTTGTGCTGCGATCGGAGCTGAGTTGACCCATCAGCTGGTGGGCAATGCCAGCTACCTGGAGGCGGCACAGGGGGCGATCCCGGCCGGCTTCCGCGCGGACGGGCTGAGTGCCCATCCGCACTTCATGACGGCGGACTTTGGCCTGGTACGGGAGGCGGATGGAGCTCTCGCGCCGAAGATCGTCGAGCTGCAGGCCTTCCCCTCGGTGTACGCCTACCAGGCGGCGCTTTGCCAGGCCTATCGCGAGGCCTATCAGCTGCCGGCGAGCCTGGGCCAGTACCTGGGGGGACACACGGAGGAGTCGTACTGGGAGCTGCTGGGCCGCACGATCCTGAACGGGCACGCTCCGGAGCACGTGATCCTGACGGAGGTGGAACCGGAGCGGCAGAAGACCTACCCGGATTTTGCGCTGACGGCGCGCCGGCTGGGCATCCGGATTGTGGACATTGCGCAGCTGGTGCTGGAGCGACGGGCGGGCGAGCCGGCGCGCGTGTTTTACCAGCGGGAGGGCGAGCGGGTGCCGGTGCACCGCATCTACAACCGGGCGATCGTGGACGAGATCATGGCCCGGGAGATCCGTCTTCCCTTTCGCTACGACGAGCCGCTGGCGGTGGAGTGGGCCGGGCACCCGAACTGGTACTTCGCCATCAGCAAGTTCTCCTTGCCGTACCTGCAGCATGCGGCCGTGCCGCCGGCTTTCTTCCTTGACAGGTGGCTGGCCGGGGAGCTGCCGGAGGAGCTGCGGGCGCTGCCCCGCGCGGAGTGGATACTGAAGCCGCTGTTTGCCTTTGCCGGCCGGGGGATTGAGTTCGGGCCCAGCGATGCGCAGCTTGGGGCGATTGCGCCCGGGGAGCGGGGCGGCTTCCTGATGCAGCAGCGGATGCATTTTGCGCCGGTGATCGAGACGCCTTTTGGGGCTACGCAGGCGGAGGTGCGG
>DASWUY010000005.1:0-5420 GCA_036401435.1 Acidobacteriaceae bacterium
GACCTCGACACCGTTTGAGGTCACCTGCACGGTAGCGTTGGCGATCGGAGTGCCGGTCGGGTCCTGGATGTGACCGTGAAGCTGGCCGTTCAGCCCCTGCGCGAAGGCGGATGTCCAACTGGCGCAAAGAAGGGTCGCTGCTGCAATGGTCTTACGCATGTTCTCTCCTCGCATGGCGGCTCATCGGGGCCGCCATGTCCTGACTCATTTTTCAACATCTCGCCGGCAACGCTCCATCTACCGGCAGCCCATCCTTGCGACTCAGCCCTCTGTTGCACTCGCCACATAGGGGATGCGATCCTGAACCCCCGCTTCGGCAAACGCCTGCAGCCGCAGCACGCAACTGTCACAGGCGCCGCACGCCTGGTCCGCACCCTGATAGCAGGACCACGTTACATCCAGCGGCGCACCCTCTTCAACTCCGAGCCGCACGATCTCCCACTTGCGAAGATGGATGAGCGGCGTCTTCACTTCGATGTCTCCCTCGCGGGTTCCGGCGCGAATGAGCTGCTGAAAGGCCTGGTAGTACGCGGGGCGGCAGTCCGGATAGCCTGAGCTGTCCTGCTCGACGGCGCCCACGTAGACCGCTCGCGCACCCAGAACCTCGGCCCAGCTGACGGCCGCGGCGAGGAAGTGAGCGTTCCGGAAGGGGACGTAGGTGACGGGGATGGCTTCTCCCGGCGTCGCCGTTTGCGGTACGGGAATTGAGTCGTCGGTCAGCGCGGAACCCCCGATCTGCCGAAAAAGGTCGGTGTGGAGGTGCAGGAAGCGGCGGATTGCCAGAGCCTGCGCGTCCTCCCGGGCTGCCCTCAGCTCGCGCGCCTCCGTCCTCTGCCCGTAGGAGACGTGCAGCGCGCAGACCTCGAAGTCACGCGCGGCGAGGGCGGCGCAGACCGTCGAGTCCATACCTCCGGATAGGCAGACGACGGCGCGTGGACGTGTGTCCTCGCGCGTCACAGGGCAGCCCCGGCGGGCTGGCGGGCGTGGGAGCCGGCGGAGGCCCACCAGCGATCGAAGGCCTGGAGAGACCGCTCACATTGCAGCCGGTGCCGCTCCTTCTTGTCGCGAATACGCCGCCGCGTTTCTTCCTCAAGCGGCAGCAGCAGATCAAAGGTGAGGTTGGCGGGCTGGAAGTGCCTGGCCTCGGCATGGCTGATGTAGTGGGAGAGGGAGCCGAGTGCGGTTTCGCGGGGCGCGGCCACAATCTCCGCGCCCTGGGCACGTGCTGCGGCGTACAGGCCGGCGAGCAGCCCAGTGGCGATCGACTCCGTGTATCCTTCAACGCCCGAGATCTGGCCGGCGAAGAAGACGTGTGGATGCTCGCGCAGAAAGAGCCCCTGGGTGAGCACGGTGGGCGAGTGGATGTAGGTGTTGCGATGAATCTGGCCGTAGCGCAGGAACTTCGCATTCTCTAGTCCAGGGATCAAGCGCAGGATGCGCTGCTGCTCGCCGAACTTGAGGTGGTTCTGGAAGCCGACCAGGTTGTAGGAGTCGGCGCGCAGGTTCTCGGACCGCAGCTGCACAACGGCCCAGGGGTTGGTGTCGGTACGCGGATCGCGCAGGCCGACCGGCTTCATGGGGCCGTACCGGAGCGTGTCGCGTCCGCGCCGGGCAAGCTCTTCAATGGGCAGGCAGCTCTCGAAGAAGGGGAGCTTCTCCCAATCCTTCTCCTCCACGTGTTCGGCCGCCACGAGCGCGTCGTAAAAGCGGTCGTACTCCTCGCGGCTCATCGGGCAGTTGATGTAGTCGGCCGTGCCCTTGTCCCAGCGTGCCTTGTAGTAGACCTTGTCCATGTCGATCGAGTCAGTCTCGACGATGGGGCTGATCGAGTCGTAGAAGGCCAGGTGAGCGGAGCCGGTCAGGCGGGCGATCTCGTCCGAGAGCGACGAAGAGGTGAGCGGACCGCTGGCGACGATGGTGATGCCGTCTTCGGGATCGAGCGCCGTAACCTCTTCCCGGTGGACGGCGATGAGCGGCTGGCCGGCGATGGCCTCTGCGATGCGCCTCGAGAACTCGACCCGGTCCACCGCCAGGGCGTGGCCGGCGGGCACGGCACTCTGGTCGGCGCAGGCCAGCAGGGGCGAGCCAACCCTGCGCATCTCCTGCTTGAGCAGCCAGGGCGCGGTGTTTTCGCTCTCGCTCTTGAGGGAGTTGGAGCAGACGAGTTCGCCGAAGTTGTCCGTTTGGTGTGCGGGCGTGGAGCGCACCGGCCGCATCTCGTAGAGATCGACCGGTACCCCGAGGCGGGCGGCGGTGAGGGCTGCTTCCGGGCCTGCCAGTCCGCCCCCGATCACCTTGATGGGCGGCGTCCTCATGGCTCAGCCCGTTCAGCCTCTGCCTGCATGACAGGAGCTTGGCCGGCCCTAACGCCTGCAACCTGGGCCAGGGCCTCACCCTCCAGCCGCATGCGGTCCCACTCGGACATGCGAACGGCGCCGAGGCCCTCATAGAAGCCGATGGCGGGCGCGTTCCAGCCGAGGACGCTCCAGTCCAGGCGTGCGCAGCCCTGCTCTTCGGCGATCGCCGCCACCTGCGTCAGCAGCGCCTTGCCTATCCCCCTCCCGCGATAGGCGGGTCGCACAAAGAGGTCTTCGAGGTAGACGCTGCGGCCGGCCCAGGTGGAGTAGACAGGGAAGAAGAGGGCAAAGCCGCAGCCGGCGCCCTCCCACTCAGCCACCAGGCAGTGGAATGCCGGGCTGGAGCCAAAGCCGTCCCGCAGCAGTTCCGCCTCAGACAACTGGGCAGATGCGGGCTCGCGTTCGTACTCCGCCAGCTCCCGCACGAGTGCATGGATCAGTGGGACGTCGGCGGGGCGTGCGGTTCGGATCCGGAGAGAGGAAGAGTTCATGCGAGCGGCGATGACCCTATTGTAGAAGCTCTGGCGCGGGGCCGTGGGGGGAGCCGCGGCCTGGGCTTGGCAAAGGCAGGGTACTTGTCACCGGAGTGTGCGCTACCGTACCCTCGCGGGTATGCAGCCCCTTTCGGCTACCGATGCTATCGGCCTGGCATTTGCACACACCCGCACCGTGCTTGCGCCGAAGCCGTTCCGCCTGGGGCGCTTTCTCAAGCTGGCTCTCGTTGCCGCAGTGACCCAGGCCTCGTTCTTCTCCCTGGCCGTTGGGTATCCCTTACAGGGTGTGCAGTTCCTCGCCATCTCTCGCATGCGCCAACTGCAGCATGACAGTTTCGTCGGGGGCGGACCCGCTTTCGCTGTTCTGCTCGCCGTAGTCCTGGGCGTCATGGTCCTTGCCCTGCTTTTCACGGTGGCCTACCTGTACCTGGTCGCTCGGGCTCGCGCGACGCTCTTCGACTTGGTCGTCTACCGGGGCGCGCGGGTGCGGGAGGCATGGCGACGCCAGGTCAAGGCCGGCCGGCGCTACTTCGGCCTGTTCCTGCTGGCCATGGCAGCGTTCTGGGTGGTAACCCTGGCAGTCCTTGCGCCGTTCCTCTTCGCTTTCATGAAAGCGGCACGCGCGCAGGTGCAGGCGGGCGTGTCGAGCAACCCTGCGGCCGTCTTCACTCCTCAGGTGTTTGCCATCGTCGGCATGGTATGGCTCCTGATGCCGGTGTGGCTTGCGCTCGATGCGATCCTGCAGGACTTTATCCTCCCCGGGCTGGCGGTCGGCGGGCCAGCCGCATCGGGCCCAGGCGCTGACCAGGCGCTGGACGGTCCTGACGCTCACCCTGCCGACCGACCTGTCGCGAGGGCTTTCCAGCGCTTCATGCAGCTTCTGCGTCAGAGCCCCGGTCAGCTGGCGCTGTTCCTCCTGCTTCGGACAGTGGTGGCCGTGGGCATCGCGCTGGCGCTTTTCCTGGTGGCAGCCGTTGCGCTGGGGGCGCTGGCGCTGCCCTGCCTGCTGGTGGGCCGGCTGCTCTATGGCGCCTTGTGGTCCGGCGGGCTGGGCGCGCGGGTCGTCTTCTTTGCTGTCGGGGCGGCTGCGGCGCTGGGACTCGCCCTTGTTTACCTGCTCTTTACGTTAGCCATCTATGGCGTGACGGGCACGTTCAAGGCGAGCTACGCGGCCCTCTTCTACAGCGGCTACTACCCGGAGCTGGCAGCGCTCATCACGGACCGAGCGAACGTGACCCCGACGCCCCTGCAGGCGCTTCCTCCGCAAACATCCGCCGAGCTGCCGCCGCCCGTCTGGTAGGTGCGGGCTGCCGTTCTATTTCTCTGCTTCTTCCTTCTTGCGAGAGCGCACCTTGAACCAGATGGGCGATCCCTCGAAGCCGAAGGCCTCGCGTATCTGGTTGGTCAAGAAGCGGCGGTAGGAAAAGTGCAACTCCACGTCGCGATTCGTAAACAGGATGAAGGTCGGCGGCGACACGGCTGCCTGCGTCATGTAGAAGATTCGGACACGCTTGTTCATCGGCACGGTAGCGCGCTCGAAGTCGATGTTCTGGAGGAAGCGGTTCATCTGGCCTGTGGTTACCCGCTTGCGCCGCTCGGCGGCTACCCGCAGGATGGCCTCAAGGACACGCTGGACGCCCTTACCCTCTGAGGCCGAGATGAAGACCATGGGCGCGTACTCCAGGTATTTCAAGGCATCGCGCGCCTGCTCTTCGAAGATCTTGCGGTCGGCGTGGGGCTTGCCGTCGGTGCGCCCTGTCGTCAACAGGTCCCACTTGTTGATGACCACGATCACCGAGCGGCCACTCTCATGCGCGTACCCGCCGATGGTCGCGTCCGAGGCAGTAACTCCCTCTACCGCGTCGATCATCAGCAGGGAGACGTCAGCAGCCTCGAGATGGCGGCGCGCCATCACCACGGACAGCTTCTCCGCCATCTCATGGGTCTTTCCGCGGCGCCTGATCCCGGCGGTGTCGATGATGCGGAGGGTCTTGTCCTCGTACTCGAGCACCTCATCGACCGCGTCGCGGGTGGTGCCCGCAATGGGTGAGACGATGGCCCGTGCGCTGCCGGTCAAGGCGTTCAGCAGGGTCGACTTGCCGACGTTGGGCCGCCCAATGATGGCCACCCGGATCTCCCGCTGCTGGTACTCGCCGTGTGTCCTGTGGGGAGCCGGTGCATCCGGATCGTCTTCGTCTTCAGGAGCCTCTTCGTCCTGCTCGAGGACTGGCTCAGGCTCCGCCGGCTCGGTGATCTCAGGAAAGGGCAGCACCCGGAAGACCTCATCCAGCAGGTCGCCGACGTTGTGGCCGTGCTCGGAGGAAACGGCGGTCAGGTTGGGGATGCCGAGGCGGCGGAAGTTCTCGGCGCCCGCGTCCAGCTCCTGGACATCGATCTTGTTCACGGCGAGGAAGAGGGGCTTGTTCAGCCGGCGCAGCAGCCGCGCCAGTTCCAGGTCAGACGAAGCCAGCTCGGTTCGACCATCCACCACCATCACGATGGCCGAGGCCTCATCAAACGCAAAGCGCGCCTGGGTAAATATCTCGGTCGGGATCAGCGCCTCGTCATC
>DASWUY010000006.1:0-1812 GCA_036401435.1 Acidobacteriaceae bacterium
TCATGGCAGCCCGGTCGCCTTCCGGTCAAGTCAAGTGCTTCCCCTCTGCGCGCAATCACCATGAGAACCAGATCCTTGTCTGGAGTGTCATCCCGTCCTCCATTCCCGACGACGTCGAGGAGCAGGCCCAGCAGATTGCCCGTTCCATCGCTGAGGCGCTCGAACTCGAAGGCCTGCTGGCTGTCGAGATGTTTCTCTGCGCCGATGGATCGCTGCTGGTGAATGAACTCGCGCCCCGGCCGCACAACAGTTACCACGCCAGCGAGCGGGCATGCGAAACCAGCCAGTTCGAGCAGGCCATCCGCGCCGTCTGCGACCTGCCCCTGGGCGACGTAGCCGTGGTCCGGCCTGCCGCCATCGCCAACCTGCTCGGTGACTTATGGCTCAAGGACGAGCCGCGCTTCGACCTTGCCCTGGGCGTGCCCGGCGTGCGACTGCACCTCTATGAAAAGCATCAGCCCCGCACGGCACGCAAGATGGGTCATTTGTCAGCCACGGCTTCCACTCCGGACCAAGCTGTTGCCAGCGTGCTAGAGGCTCTTGGCCGGCTCTAGAATAAGCGCGAGCGTGCGCAAGGCGTATCGCGCAGCAGCGGGACTGTTGCTCGCCGTTGCCCTTGCCGTGACTACCTTCCTGCTTCACTTCAATCTGTCTACCGCAGGATCTCTCCAGTTGCTCCTCGTCGTCCTGATTGCCTTGCGATGGGGTTTCCTTGAAGCCACCCTGGTTTCACTGGCGGCCGTCACCTCGCTCAACTTCCTCTTCATCGACCCTGTCTTCACTTTCTCTGTAAGCGATCCGCGGAACTGGATCTCTCTTGCCACGTTTGAAGCGACAGCCCTGCTGGTGAGCGGCTTGTCATCCAAGGTGCAGTCCGGCACCGCAGAAGCCAATCTGCAGCGCACCCGCACTGCAAAGCTCTATGAGCTAAGCCGCGCTATCCTCCTGATCGAGGCCAAGCAGTCCACCCGCGAGCAACTCTCTGCGCTCATACGAGAACTGATGCAGGTGGAAAGCGTCGACCTGTGGCACGCGCACGATCCCGGCCCTTCGTCCGCGCTTGAGGCCGCCGACAACGATCCCGGGTCGGCCATGGCAACCTACCAGGCAAACCAGGACAGTGATGATCCAACCCTTCGCATTTCGCGCCGGGTGTTGCGCCTCGGCACAACGCCCATAGGCGGCATGGTCCTACGCGGGTGGGAGACTGATCCCCTGCTCGCCGACGCCGTTGCCTCTCTGGCTGCGGTTGCCTTCGAGCGCGCCCGCGCGATTGAGAGAGAGAACCGGTCTGAGGTGGCTCGTAACGCCGAGCAGCTTCGGACCGCTGTGCTCGATGGCCTGGCGCATGGTTTCAAGACGCCGCTTACCGCGATCCAAACAGCCAGCTCCGGCCTTCTCGCCATTGGCGAGCTCAGCCCCACCCAGGCTGAACTGGTCTCCATCATCGATGAAGAAGCCACCCTCCTGGGCAGGTTAACCACGCGCCTGCTGCAAACAGCGGCTCTTGAAGCGAGAGAGATCCGGCTCCGCCGGGCCCGGCTCTCCATGCTCACCCTGGTGCAGCAAGTCCTCGACGAGCAGGAGGAAGCCCTGCGGGCGCGCGTCACCCTCTCTCCCGCGCTCCACCTCGCGCCCATCGACGTCGATGCACAGCTGGTCAAGCTCGCCCTGCAGCAACTGCTCGACAATGCCAACAAGTACTCCTCCGTCGGCAGCCTGATCGACATAGGCATCAGCCAGGGATCGCTTGAGACCACGGTCACCGTGGCTAACCACGGGTCATCCATTCCGCCGCAGGAGCGCGAACGT
>DASWUY010000007.1:0-1732 GCA_036401435.1 Acidobacteriaceae bacterium
GCAGTCTGCAGCCAATGACTTCTCGCAGACCATTCGCCTCGCGAACGACGCCCACCTGCTCGCCTGGTCCCACATCTACCTCGGCCGCATCCACGACGTGCAGGAAGAACGAGACCAGGCCGTCGCCGAATACCAGGCCGCACTCGGCGCCCGGGACGGCCAGCAGGACACCCGCACCGCCGCCCAGCTAGGCCTCCAGCAGCCCTACGCCCTGCCTCATCGCGAGCATGCCGGCGCTCAGGACCCCGACGACGATCCGCCGCCCGCCCAGCCCCCCGCTACCCCTGCCCCCAACCCTCCCGCTCCCCTGCCCCATCCCTGAGCGCTGCCCCTGGGCACGCCCGCGAAACGCTCGGCAAACCGAAAGTGAGATCGACCATGGCGCCACGCGATCCGAGCGAACTCGAAGAACTGCTCGGCCATCGCTTCGCCCAGGCGCACCTGCTCGCCGAGGCGCTTACCCACGCCTCCCTGCGCCATGAAGCGCGGTCGTCCGCCGCCCCCGTCCCTGACAACGAGCGCCTCGAGTTCCTGGGCGACGCCATCGTCGGCCTGGCCGTGGCGGAGCTGCTCTACCGCCGCTACCCCGAGCTGGACGAAGGCGAGCTGACCCGTCTGCGTGCCGCGCTCATCAGCCGCAAACACCTCGGCCACGTCGGCGCCTCCATCGATCTCGGCAGCTTCCTGCGGCTCGGCACAGCCGAGGAGCGCAGTGGCGGCCGCAGGAAAGCCGTGCTCCTGGCCAACTGCGTCGAAGCCCTCGTCGCCGCGCTCTACCTTGAGGCCGGCCTCGCTCCCGCTGCCGCCCTCATCGAGCGCCTCATCGTCGCACCCTACGTCGATGCCCTCCGCACCGAGATGCGCGAACATCGCTCCATCGGCGACTACAAGACCGCCCTGCAGGAGCTCCTGCAGGCACGCGGTACCGCGCAGCCGCACTACGCCGTGCAGGCCGAGAGCGGCCCCGACCACCGCAAGCACTTTCTCGTCGAGGCCCGCATAGCCCGCACCCTTGCCGATGACGAAGAGCCCACCCTCACCGCGCAGGGCCAGGGCACCACCAAGAAGAAGGCCGAGCAGGAAGCCGCCCGCCACCTCTACGAACGCCTCACCACCGCCGGCCGCTCATCCCTCAAACAAGACCCCGCCGCATCCGCCTCCCAAGACTCGTCTCGCCACCTCGCCCAGCCATCCGCGGGCCCGCTGCTCGAAGCCACTCCACCGCAACCGGCCGGGAAGCGCGGATGACCCGCCAACCCCTCTCCGCGCTTACCGTGGCACTTGCCCCGCAGGCCGCCCCGCACGCCCCATCACTTGCCGGCGAGCACGCCCGCTTCCTGCTGCCCTCGATCCTCGACGCCGCTCGCTCGCTCGTCTCCATGGTGGTCGTCGCCCTCTTCCTGCTTACCTTCGTCCTGCAGCCCTTCCGGATTCCCTCCGAATCCATGGAGCGCACCCTGCTCGTGGGCGACTTCCTGCTCGTCAACAAAATGATCTACGCGCCCGCCGGCCTGCTCTCCCGCCTCCTGCCCTACCACGACGTGGCCCGCGGCGACATCATCGTCTTCCGCTTCCCGCTCGACCCCTCCGACTACGTCGTCAAGCGCGTCATCGGCCTCCCCGGCGACCGCATCCACCTCACCAATGGCGCCGTCTATCGCAACGGCCTGCCCCTCCATGAGCCCTATGCTGTCTACGAGCAGGCCTACCGCGATACCTTCCGCGACCAGTT
>DASWUY010000008.1:0-9442 GCA_036401435.1 Acidobacteriaceae bacterium
GCCCATCCTGGGGATGATCCTCTCTGTTGGCTTCTACCTTGCGGAGGAGAAGGACGAGTTCCAGCGAAACCTGTTCATCCAGGCCATGGTCTGGGGTATTGGCGCTACGCTCTCTGTCACGACCGTGTGCGGATCGCTGGAGAACTTCGCCAACACGGCGCACCTGGAGCTCTTCTGGGTCTTTCCCATGTATTGGGTGTTTGTCGGCCTCTCGACGGCGGTGCTCTCGACGAGGTACAGGTGAAAAACCAGCTACGCGTCCTTCGTGCCCAGCGGAACTGGTCACAGGCTGATCTAGCAGAGCGTCTTCAGGTCTCGCGACAGTCCGTAAACGCTATCGAGACAGGCAAGTACGATCCCAGTCTCCCCCTAGCTTTTCGGCTGGCAAGACTCTTCGATACGCCCATCGAAGCCATCTTTGTGGACGAGAGCTGAGCGACTCTAGGCCGGGCATCCGCGAGCATGCCAGAGGGCGCCGGCCAGGGCGTCTACTGGCTCAGGGTGCAGAACGATGCGAGGGTAGATGCGGGCCATGGCTCCCCGCATCGCCGACCGCACTTTGGGGATATGGGTGAGCACGCTGCCAATGTAGGCGACTTCCGGCGTCGGTGGCACAAGCTCTGCGGCAGAAGCGGTTCTCCCGCCTTCGGTGGTTCTACTGCGGGCTTCGAGGCCTTCGATCTTGGCGATTGCCTGGAGGACCAACTTCGCAAGTGCCTCGCCGGCAGCCGCGAGCGTGGCTTCGGCAACGCTGTCGCCGTCGAGCGCCGCCTGCACCACCACGGGAACAAGCTGGGCGAAGCGGAACTCAAGTGCGTTTGCAGAGCCGATGAGGGCCTCCAGATCTGGCAGCTTCAAGTGATCCATAAAGCAGCGCAGGAGCGGCGGCAGGTCGGTCTTACCGCCCTGAGGGGAAATGGCAGCCGGGATCCCGGGAGCAGCGTACCTGGTAGCGCTCGAGCCGCCCGCAACGTGGTCGGCCGTCGAGGCGGGTGCAGCATCGATCGCGCGAAAGCACGCGCGGAGCGCCTCATGGCCGATCCAGTACCCGGAGCCCTGGTCGCCCAGCATGGGGCCCCATCCGCCGGCGTGCACCATCTGGCCGGTCGAGGCGCGGGCCACGATGTTTGAGCCGGTGCCGGCAATGACCAGCACGCCGCGGGTTGAGGGAAAGGCGGAGTCCAGCGCGATGACTTCGTCGCCCAGGAGCGTGAGTTCACCGCCCACACTCTGGGCGATCGCTCGCTCGATCCAGGACCGTACGGCGGGAGCTGAAATGCCGGAGGTGCCGACACAGGTGCGGCGCACGTGGCGCAGGTTCGCACCGCTGGCGGTAGCAAGCTGCAGGAGGATGACTTCCAGGTTGGCACGCGCCTCTGCGGCGGGCATGCGCAGCGTCTTGATGCTCCCACCCTCTGCGCGGGCGAGGATGCGCTCCTCGTCTGCCAGGATGGCGGAAGTCTTGGTGCCTCCCGCGTCGAATGCGAGATACAGGGCCATGCTCACCCTCTGTGCGCCCGAGTCTACAACTCTCAACGCCCTTAAGTCAGCCGGTTCGCTTGGTGGGACAGAAATCGGATGGTCCCTTTGCAGGGGCGGCAAACCGTGAATGGGGGAAAGGCTAGGACAGGTGACCATTCCTCTGGCCACCGGAGGTGCTCGCCACAGAGGAAAACTCCCGCTCAATGCTCTCGTTGATGCCCTGCTGGGCAAACTCCGTGGCCACGCGGATGCAGTTCATGATCGCGCGGTCGTTGGAGGAGCCATGGCCTACGAAGCAGATACCACGCACCCCGAGGAGCGGGGCACCTCCGTACTCTGAGGGGTCGAGCGTGCGCTTGAAAGTGGAGAACGCCTTGCGGGAGAGGAGAGCCCCGACCTGCGCTGTGACCGTTTTCTTGAGCGAGGCCTTGAGCATTTCGCGGACCAGCTTGGTGAGACCCTCTGAGGTCTTCAGGGCCACATTGCCCACAAAACCATCGCAGACGATCACATCTGCCTGACCGTTGTAGATGTCACGGCCCTCGACGTTGCCGGTGAAGTTAAGCGGCAGGCGCTTGAGCAGGGGAAAGGCCTCGCCGGTGAGCTCGTTGCCCTTGCCCTCTTCTTCGCCGATCGAGAGCAGCCCGACGCGCGGCCGGCTGATCTTAAGCACGCTGCGGGCGTAGAGCTCGCCCATGACGGCAAACTGCTCAAGGTTATGCGGCTTGCAATCCACGTTCGCGCCTACGTCGAGCAGGATGCAGGGCTGGTTGACGACCAGCGTTGGAAGCACCATGGCGAGCGCCGGCCGGTCGACGCCGGGAAGCACGCCAAGCACCATCTTCGCCGTCGCCATGGCTGCGCCGGTGTTGCCGGCGGTGAGAAAGGCGGCAGCGCGATGTTCGCGTACCATGCGCAGCCCGACACGCATGGAGCTGTCCTTCTTGTGGCGAACCGCGATCGCCGCCTTTTCATCCATGCCGATGCGCTCGGCGGCGTGCACGATGGTGATGGGGAGGTCGCCCTCCATCAAGCCTCGCGCCGCGAGTTCCTGAGCAAGGAGCGGGCGAAGCTCGGCCTCCGCCCCGACGAGGTGCACGCGAACTGGCAAGCTCTGGCACGCCAGGATGGCCCCGCAGATCTCAGGGACCGGGGCCTTGTCCGAGCCCATGGCATCGACCGCGATGTCAGTCAGCATGCAGGTCGGTTAGCTGGCTTCCTTGACTTCCAGGACCGTTCGCCCTTTGTAGGTGCCACACTTGGCACAGGCATGATGAGGCAGCTTGCGCTCGTGGCAGTTAGGGCACTCAGAGACGCCGGTGGGCGTGAGGAAGTCGTGGGCGCGGCGCTTGGAGCTGCGGGCCTTGGAGTGGCGCCGCTTCGGATTAGGCATGACAAGATCCTTTCATCAGGAAGCAGCAGAGCGATGGTAGACCCTTGCGACCGGTCCACGGCCTGAGACGGGTCGGCTGCTGCTGTACTCCTGGAGACGCACAATCAATTGATTTTCATCCGGCTGCCGAGGTCAACCAGCGCCGACCAGCGCGGATCGGCGGGAGCCGCAACACAGGTGCAGGGTTCGGCATTCTGATTACCGCCGCAGCGCGGGCAAAGTCCTTTGCAGTCTTCGCGACAAAGCGTTCGGGCGGGCAGGGCGAGGAGCACCTGCTCGCGTAGAACATCCTTGAACTCCAGACTACCATTCTCATAGTACCCGATTTCAGTCTCCGATGCCCCGATGGAGTGCTCGCTGACCTCGGAGTCCACGCCAACCGGGCGGAAGATCAGGTCGTACTCTCCCGCGAGCGCGTGGTCCACTGGATCGATGCAGCGGGCGCAGGGGACGGAGAAGCGGCCGCTGTAGGTGCCGCGGAGGCGGATGTCCTGGACGATGTCGCGGGGCCCGCGATGCTCTTCAAGCAGGTCGGCGCGACCGCTGGCCAGGAGCGGGTCAAGCTGGGTGATCTCCTGGGTAAAGTCCAGCTCGCCAGGGGAGAGTGTGACGTCGTAATCGAGCGGCTCGCGCTCGAGGTCGAGGACAGTGATCAACATGGGCGCCTCGTCGGGGTAGGTCTAACCTAAGGGTAAGATCCGGGGGGCAGACGGTCAACCTCCGGAACGGCATGACAGCTTGAGGCGATGGCCGGAGATGTCCGTTGGCTCTCGAGCCAGGGCGGCGGTCCCGTTTTTTCGGACGCCCCTTGATGATCATGCGGGATTGCACGTCATGTGGCGGGTTGTTTGCTGCCGGCCCGGGTGTCAGTCTTGCTTCAAGGCTGGAGCACACGGGGGGACTGGACATGGAACAAGACACAGGGGCAGTTGTTACATCCGCGGCGCTGCAGGGGCGAGCCATGGCGGGCACATTTCCTTCGATCGACCTTGTGGCTGACACAGAGATCCCCGACACAGAGCTCCAGATCGCCCAGTGGTGGGAACAGGTGCTTTGCCGGGACGGAGCGGCAACCTTCTTCTATGCAGTGAAGACGACGGGCATCTTCTGCCGTCCCAGTTGCAGCAGCCGCCGGCCGCGGCGGCAAAACGTCCTCTTTTTCGCGGACATCGAAGCGGCGGGCCGCTCGGGCTTTCGCCCCTGCCTGCGCTGCCAGCCGGATCGGCAGCCGGAGGAAGCGGCCATGGTCGAGCGTCTGGTGTTCTACCTTGACCAGGCCACGCATCGGCATGTCTCACTGAAAGAGCTCGCGCGCGTGGCCGGGCGAGCTCCTGCCACGGTGCAGCGCCTCTTTACTCGCGTTGTGGGCCTGAGCCCCAGGGCCTGGGCAAACAGCCGGCGCGCTGCGGCCTACCGGCAGCTGCTTGCCGGGTCCGCTGAAAGCATTACGGAAGCGGTATACGGCGCGGGCTTTTCCGGGCCATCCAGGGCGCAGGAGGCAGCGGAGCTTGGTATGGCACCGCGCCAGTACCGCGCACAGGGCGCGGGCGAGCGGATTGGCTATACGGTTGGGGAGGCACCGCTCTTCACTGCCGGCCTGCGTACAACGCTGGGGCGGGTCGCGGTGGCGGCCACAAGCCGCGGTGTGTGCGCCGTCCTGCTGGGGAGTGAGGACGCGGAGCTTCGGGAGGAGCTGGCGCAACGCTTCCCTCGAGCGCAGCTAGCGCCTGACGCCACGCTCTCCGGGCATCTTGCGGCCGTGTTGGCGCAGTTGAGCGAGCATCCGGCAGCGCTCAGCCTGCCGCTTGACCTGCGCGGCACTGCTTTCCAGGCGCGTGTGTGGGCGGCTTTGCGGGCCATCCCGAGGGGCACGACCTGCTCCTACGGGCAGCTTGCCGCCGCCATCGGCGCTCCCACAGCGGTTCGCGCCGTGGCCGCGGCCTGCGGACAGAACCCGGCAGCGATCGTGGTGCCATGCCATCGAGTTGTGGGCGCAGACGGCAAGCTCACCGGGTATCGCTGGGGAACGGAGCGCAAGCGTGCCTTGCTGGCGCTCGAAGCGGAGACGCGGGAAAGCGAATAGCAGGCCGGAGCGGAGACGCGTCAGGTCGCAGATGGAGGGCGCAGCGAGGCAGACGAGCGCCTGCGCCGCAATAGAAGGCGGCGGCCCGGATGCTATCCTGAAGGGCGAAGGAGAAACATGACTGCCGCCCCGGGGCAGGACCGCCTCGCGCGCCGTCTTACACATCTATGGCGACCACTATCGCAGCACCAGAAGAAACCAAGCAGCACGTCAAGCACCACGTCAAGGACCTGGCTCTTGCGCCGCAGGGCAAGCAGCGGATCGAATGGGCAGGCGAATCCATGCCCGTACTCGGCATCATCCGCGAGCAGTTCAAGCAGTCGCAGCCACTGAAGGGCATCCGCGTGGCTGCATGCCTGCATGTAACGACCGAGACGGCAAACCTGATGATCGCGCTGCGCGACGGTGGGGCCGATATCGCCCTTTGCGCGTCAAACCCGCTCTCTACGCAGGATGACGTTGCAGCCGCGCTGGTGGCAGAGTATGGCATCGGGACATTCGCCATCAAGGGCGAGGATAACGAGAGCTATTACCAGCACATGTCGGCAGCCATCGACCACAAGCCGCACTTCACCATGGATGATGGGTGCGACCTGGTGACGCTGCTGCACACTCGGCGCACGGACGCGCTCGATGGCGTGATTGCGGGCACTGAAGAGACCACCACCGGCGTCATCCGTCTGCGCGCGATGGCCAAGGAGGGCGTGCTCAAGTACCCGATCATCGCCGTCAATGATGCGCTGACCAAGCACATGTTCGACAACCGCTACGGCACCGGGCAGTCGACGCTCGATGGGGTGATTCGCTCGACCAACGCCCTCATTGCCGGGTCGCGTTTTGTGGTTGCAGGCTTCGGATGGTGCGGACGCGGCCTTGCCTCGCGCGCCCGCGGCATGGGGTCGGAGGTGATCGTGACCGAGATCGATCCTACCCGGGCGATCGAGGCCGTGATGGAAGGCTTCCGCGTGATGCCCATGGAGGAAGCAGCCAAGGTGGGTGACATCTTCGTGACCGTGACCGGCAACAAGAATGTGATCCGTGGCGAGCACTTTGCTTCCATGAAGGATGGCGCGATCGTTGCCAACTCGGGCCACTTCAATGTGGAGATCGACATTCCTGCGCTCGAAGGTATGGCGGTGTCGCACCGTCCTGCACGTGAGTTCGTGGAAGAGTATGTGCTGCCGGATGGGCGCAAGGTATACCTGCTGGGCGAAGGCCGTTTGATCAACCTGGCAGCGGCCGAGGGACACCCGGCCTCGGTCATGGACATGAGCTTCGCCAACCAGGCACTTGCGGCCGAATACCTGATGGCCGAGTACAAGGGTCTGGAGAAGAAGGTGTACCCGGTTCCGGAGCACCTGGACAAGCGCGTGGCCAGGTTGAAGCTTGATGCGATGGAGATCGGAATCGACACGCTGACGCCGGAGCAGGACGAGTACTTGGCGGGATGGTCGGAAGGCACCTAGACTTCGCAAGTGCGGGAAAGCAAAGCCGGCGTGGCTGAATGAGGAGCGGGTCGGCTTGGCCCCCATTTGAGTGCTGCATTCTTTTTCCAACGCAGGGCCATCTCCGCTCGAGGAGCGACTTCTGACGCCGGCTAGCCATGCACACCTCCGCGCGCTCCTCTCCTGCCTGTTAGCCACTGGCAGCCTTGTTCCCCAGCCTGGCGCGGTCGCGCCTGATCCGAACAAGGAGTGCGCTGCGCATGCCTATTTTTGACCTGCTCCTTGGCCGTCCGCTGGCCTCCGCTGAAGAACGAGCCGAACACGTTGGCCCCTCCGCCGGAGTATCCATCTTCGGCCTCGACGGGCTTTCTTCGGCGGCCTACGGTCCGGAGGCAGCACTCACGCTGCTGATCCCCCTAGGCCTGGGCGGCGTCCATCTGATCATGCCCATCAGCGCCGCTGTCATCGGGCTGCTGATTATCCTCTACTTTTCCTACCGACAGACGATTGAGGCGTATCCGAACGGCGGCGGCTCCTATACGGTGGCCACAGAAAACCTGGGAGACGGCGCGGGCCTGCTTGCAGCTGCGGCGCTGATGATCGACTACGTGCTGACGGCTGCGGTGGGCATCTCGGCAGGCGTCGGGGCACTGGTCTCGGCCAGACCGTCGCTGCACGGCCACCTCCTAAGCCTGTGCCTGGGCATCCTCGTGATCCTGACGCTGGTAAACATGCGTGGAGTGCGGGACACGGGCATCGCCATCCTTGCGCCGACCTACCTGTTTGTTCTCACCCTGTTAGGCATGATCGGGCTAGGAATCTTTCACACCGTCACCAGCGGCGGGCATCCGCATCCGCTGATCGCGCCGCCGCACTTGCCGGCCGCGACCGCAGGCCTCTCCTTCTTCTTGCTGCTGCGGGTCTTCTCCAGCGGGTGCACTGCAATGACCGGCGTTGAAGCTGTGAGCAACGGAGTCACGGCGTTTGGAGAGCCACGCAACGAAAACGCCCGCAAGACGCTGACCATCATCATCGCGCTGCTGGTGACGCTGCTCGCCGGCATTGCCTTTCTCTGCCATGTGTACGACGTAGGTGCGACCGACCCAGACAGCCCGAAGTATGAGAGCGTGCTCTCTGAGTTGCTGGGAGCCATTGTTGGCCGCGGCGTTTACTACTACACCTGCATGGCGTCCATCCTGCTGGTGCTCTGCCTGTCCGCCAACACCGCGTTTGCCGATTTCCCGCGCCTCACCCGCGCGATCGCGGCGAACGATTATCTGCCCCACGTGCTGACCCTGCGGGGCCGGCGCCTGCTCTACTCCTGGGGCGTGTATGTGTTGGTTGGCCTCACGGCGCTGCTGCTGATTCTCTTTCGCGGCGTGACCGACAACTTGATCCCGCTCTACGCGATCGGCGCGTTTCTGGCTTTCACCCTCTCGCAGGCAGGCATGGTGCAACATTGGCGCCGCAACAAGGGGCCTGGGTCCGGCTTGCGCATGGCGGTGAATGGGATTGGCGCGGTCGCTACGGGCATCACGCTGGTGGTGGTGTTGGTCACCAAGTTCCTCGCCGGGGCTTGGATTACAGCACTCCTGGTTCCCTGCATGATCGTCGTGATGGTGATGATCAAGCGCCACTACAGGCGGGTTGCGGCGGAGACCCACCTGGACACGCCCCTGCAGCTGACGAACCTACAGCCGCCGCGGGTGGTGGTGCCAGTAGACCGCTGGAGCCGCATGACCGAAAAGGCCATCCGCTTCGCACTGACCATCTCTCCCGACGTGCAAGGGGTTTACGTCGACCTGGGGGAGTGCGAGACTACCATCTGCGACACCTGGGATCGTGATGTGGCGGCGCCTCTGCGCGCCGCTAACATGAAGGTGCCGGAGCTGGTGCGGCTGCAGTCACCCTTTCGCTACGTGCTGCTGCCGATTGTGGACCACGTACTGAACCAGGCCGACCAGTTCGCGGACCGGCCTATCGCCGTCATTGTTCCGGAGCTCGTGGTGAAGCACTGGTATGACAACCTGCTGCATAACCAGCGTGCCAATCTACTAAAGCTGCTGCTGTTGGTGCGCGGCAATGACCGCATCCTGGTGATCAACATCCCCTGGTATCTGTGACGACCGAGAAGCCCGGCGCGTCACATCGGGGGTAGCTTGCTCGTATCCCACCCGCCGCCAAGCGCCCGGATCAACTGCACGCTGGCTGCAAACTGGCGCGTGGTGATGTCAGCCTGCGTCCGCAGGTTGGCGAGTTGAGCTTGCTGCGAAGTTAGTACTTCGAGATACGTGGTGACGCCACCCTTGTAACGAGTGGTGCTGAGTCGGAGGGAGCGGTTCGCCGCGGTAAGGGCGATGCCGGCGGAGCCTGACTCCTGCTGCAGAATGCGAAGCGCCGCCAGGTTGTCTTCTACCTCCTGGAAGCCATTCAGCACGGCCTGCCGATAATTCGCCACCTGCTGCCGGTAGTTGGCCCGGGCTTCGTCCGTGATAGCGCGGCGCCGGCCGGCGTCAAAGAGCGTCTCAGAGGCAGAGGCGCCGAGCGACCATAGCTCGCTGGGTCCCTGGAGCCAGGTGCCTGGCTGACCGCTCTCAAAGCCCCCCATACCGGTCAGACTGATGTTGGGGTAATAGGCGGCAATGGCCACGCCGATCTGCGCGTTCGCCGCCTGCGCCTGACGTTCGGCCATCGAGATATCCGGCCGCCGCTCAAGCAGCGTGGAAGGGACACCGGCGGGTATAGGCGGGATGGTGGTGGTCTGTGGAATGGCGGGCAGCGAGAAACTGGAAGCCGGCACGCCGATGAGCGTGGCAATGGCGTGCTGGTATTGCGCCCGTGCCACGGCGACGTCGACGTCCTGGGTCTGGGTGGTGGCAAGCTGTGTTTCAGCCAGCGCTACGTCAGCCTCGGTCGCAACACCGCCACGCGCGCGCCGCTGCGTAAGTGCCAAGAAGTCCTTGTAGCTCTGCACCGTTTGGTCCAGCAGTTGCTGCTGTGCATCGAGGCCGCGCACCTCAAAATAATCGAGCGCCAGCT
>DASWUY010000009.1:0-13229 GCA_036401435.1 Acidobacteriaceae bacterium
ACGCCGGTGGAGGAGCGGGCACGACAGAACTTCGACGACCCGGAGCAGCTGGAGCATGGGCTGCTGGTGGCGCACCTGGGCGCGTTGAAGCAGGGCCGGGTGATCTGCCGGCCCTGCTATGACTTCACCACACACACTCGGCTGAAGGGGGTGGAGGTGCGGGTGGACGAGCCGCACGTGCTGCTGATCGACGGCATATTCGCGTTGTATTATCCGGCGCTGCGCGCGCTGTGCGACCTGCTGATCTATGTGGACGCTCCCGATGAGCTCTGCTATACGCGAAGGCTGGCGAGGGATGTGCGGGAGCGGGGACGCATGCCGGAGGCGGGGGCAGAGCACTATGCGGCGACGGTGCGGCCGATGGCTGAGCGGTACGTTAGGCCGTCGGCGCGGTATGCAGACCTGGTGGTGGATGGGACGAGTTCGCTCGACTGGTCTGTGGAGCAGGTGCTGGGAACGCTGCGGAGGAAGGCGCTGCTGAGTACCGGGTCAGGGCTGCCGTTGGGGTTGTCTTAGGCCCGTACTGCTGGCGGTGGCTTCATTTGCCGGCACTTTCGGCCTTGGGTGGTGCGGCGTGGAAATCGGGCACGGGGTCGCCGCTGCGGACCCAGGCGGTGAGGATCATGTCGCGCAACATGGAGGCGCCGGCGGCGAGGCGCTGGTCGGTGAACTGCCTTGCTTCGGGGGTCCCGGCACCGGTAAAGCCGCCTGCCTTCTCCAGCTGATAGGTCTTCTCGATGAGAGTGGCGGAGTGGCGCAGGTAGGCGAGGTAGTCGGTCCACTCGTCGGCCAGCACGTGGGGTGGGGAGAGCAGGGGCAGGACTTCGGCAGCCTTGATGTTGGCGGCCACGTAGACGCTCTCGAACTGGCTGTGAATGGTGTGCTCGGTGGTGTAGCCATTGGGGTTGGGCCCGACCCAGCCGTTGTACTGGATAGTGACGTGGAGGGGCTGGGAGCCGTCGGCGACATAGTGGCCGAGCCAGCCGGAGTAGAAGAGGATGGCAGCCTCGGTGGGGAGGGTATCGCTGTGGGTGGTGCGCAGCTGGCGATACTCGCGCATGGCGGCTTTGAGCCGCTCCCAGACCTCGTTCGTCTCCCACGGCTGCAGACCGACCTTTTCCGGGGTCTCAGTGGCGGCCTGATCCGGGTGGGCGGTGCGGTAGGCGGCGAGGGCGTTGAGGAAGTCAGAGCGGCGCCTGGGCAGGGGCGCGATGACGTCGGCTGTTTCGAGGTCGATGAAGTGTTCGGGCGCCTGGGCGTAGCTCAGCTCCGGCTCGCCGGGGGAACGCCAGCGGTCAGGCTCGGGGCCGAGGTACTCGACTTCATCGCGGGCGGCAGGGGTCTTGAGGAACGCGGGGAGGTCGTCAGGAAGAGATGCAATGGCCAGGCGGTTGATCATGCGATGACCGTCTGAGCCCCAGCCGAAGCCCGGCGGAACGAGGAGAAGCGAGAGCAGGCTGAGGACGGCGGCTGGGCGGAAGAGCCGGGAGCGTTGGGTGAGGAGCGGGGTGGTCACGCGAAGAGTATACCGATGGCAGGTTGCAGAGGAAGTGCGCGCATGACCGGTGCCAAGTGCGGGCCAAGTTTGCGGTGGGCCTCGGTCCAAAGGTGCTTCGGCCGCGTCTAAGGTTAGCGATGATGATGACCCTTGCGGATCGGCTTTCCTTCTCGAGTAAGAGCATGGCCCGGATACTCCGGGGCGGACTGCCGGTGGCGCTCGGCTGCGCACTGCTTACCGCGTTAGCTGGAGCCCACAGCGCCGGGGGCCAGACGGCGGCTGGAGCGCGGGCCGGGGCGGCAGCCGAGACCAGGCTTGAAGTGCTGCCGGTGACGGTGACGGACAAGAAGGGGAAGCTGGTGACGGGGCTGGGGAAGGGCGACTTCACGCTGACGCAGGATGGGCGCCCGCAGACGATCGAGTCGTTTGACGTGGGCGCGAATGTGCCGCTGACGCTGGGCCTGCTGTTTGACACGGGCGCCGGCATGCGGGAGGTGCTGGAGAAGGAGCGGAGCGCGAGCAAGAGCCTGCTGAATCAGTTGATGGCGCGCCCGGAGGACAAGGGCTTTCTGCTGCACTTTGACGGGGAGGTGGAGCTGCTGGAGGACTTCACGCCGTCGAAGGAGAAGCTGGAGCGGGCGATCGACGTAATGGGTTCGACGAATGCGAAGCCCGAGTCCTTGGACAAGCCGACCGGGACCCACGTGGCGGGAGGCACGACGCTCTACGACGCGCTCTATCTTGCTTCGGATGAGTTGATGCGGCGGCAGAAGGGGCGCAAGGCGCTGGTGCTGTTCAGCGACGGGGAGGACCGCAACAGCAAGGAGTTGCTGAGCAGCGCGATTGAAGCGGCACAGCGGGCGGAGGTGCCCGTGTATACCGTTTACCTGAAGGGGGCAGGGCGCGCGGAGCAGCAGGAGTACGAGCCGAGCAATGGCGGTGGCCGCCGGGGCGGCATGGGGGGAGGCGGGTACCCGGGCGGAGGCTATCCGGGCAGCAGGACTCCACGGCCGCAAAGCGTGCCCCGGATCGATGGCAAGAAGATCATGGGGCAGATCGCCTTCCAGACGGGAGGGCGCTACTTCGAGGCGAAGAAGAAGGAGAACCTGGACGAGATCTACGGGCTGATTGCGGAGGAGCTGCGCACGCAGTATGTGCTGCGGTATACGCCGGACAGGCCGGCGTCAGCGGACAGTGAGGGGACGACCTTTCACAAGGTGTTGGTGACGACCACGCGCAAGGACGTGACCGTGCAGACGCGGCCAGGCTACTACGTGGATCGCTAGGTGGGACTGGGCCAGGGAGCAGGCGCGGTGCGGGGCGGAGCGGGGTCGGCTGGGATGGGACCGCGGACGAGGAGCAGGTAGGCCACTGCGCCGAGGACGGTGATGGCGGAGCAGAGGGCGAGCGGGAGCGCAAAGGAGTGGGTGCGATCCAGCAGCCACCCGGTGAGGATGGGGGCAGCGGAGGCACACATGAAGCTGCCGAAGTTCTGGATGGCGCCGACCGAGGCGACCCTTTGTGGAGGGGCAGCGAACTGCACCAGGCCCCAGCCGGCAGTGCCGGCAAAGTGGATGAAGAAGAGCGCCATGCCGATGAGCAGTACTGCGCCGCGGGTAGTGGCGGCAGAGGAGACGAGGTAGGTGCAAGGGGCGGACACCAGCATGCCGGCGACGATGAGGGTTTTGCGGCTGGCGATGGGCGGCAGGCCGCGACGGACCAGCGCGTCGCCGACCAGGCCTGAGCAGAACATGCCGCAGGCGCCAAAGAGAAAAGGGATGGCGGCGACCCAGCCGGTGCGGGCGAGGGTGAGGTGCCGCTCGATCTGCAGGTAGCCGGGGAGCCAGGCGAGGTAGAGCCATGCGGTGTAGTTGATCCCACTGAAGCCAAGGATCATGCCCCAGAGGGTGGGAGCGCGGAAGAGGGCCAGCCAGCGTCCGGGCGGCGGGCTGTGCGGGGATGCGGCAGGGCCAGGTGCGGGCGGGTCGCGATAGAGCGGGAACCAGGCCGCGGCGAGCACCAGCCCGGCGACCCCGATGACGAGGAACATGGTGCGCCAGCCGGCATAGAGCAGAAGGCCGGTCAGCAGGGGTGGCGCGAGCGCCTGGCCGAGGACGGTGGACGCGTTGAGCAGGCCCATGGGCCAGCCGCGCTGCTGAGGGGAGAACCAGCCATGGATGGCTTTGACGCCGCCGGGCAGGAAGGGGGCCTCGCCAAGCCCTAGGGCGACGCGCAGGGGCACGAAGCCGCCGAAGCTGCGCACGAAGCCTGTAGCCACCTGGGCGGCGGACCAGAAGCAGAGGGCCAGGGCGAGGAGCAGGCGGGTGCCGAAGCGGTCGAGCAGCCAGCCGGTAGGGAGCTGGGCGAGGCCATAGCTGAAGGAGAAGATGGAGAGCAGCGCGCCCATCCGGGTGCCGGATAGGTGGAGGTCGGCCCGGATGGAGGAGTTGGCGATGGAGAGGGAGCTGCGGTCGAGGAAGTTGACCAGGCCAGCGAGAAAGAGCAGCGAGACGGTCAGAACCTGGATGCGCCGGTGGCTGGAGGAGGGTTCGGTCATGCGGGGGCGAGGGGTGGGCCGATGTCAAGTGATCGGGAGTGGGAGCAGCGGCGTGTCGGAAGTTTCGCTGAGCAGGGCTGTGGGGGTCAACTTGCCGGGCTGGGTGGAGCGAAGGCATGGTTGATTTGATTGCGATGGAGGTGCGGAGCGTCGTGGCGGCGGCTGTTTCTTTGGGTTGTCCGAGGTCCCCCCGTCTGGGGAAGAGGGCTTGCTGAACGGTTGATGATGGGGGCGGCGAGGTCAGGGTGGAATTCACAGAAAAGCCAATAATGACGCGGGTGCGGCTGCTATTATAGATACAGACATGACAACCAAAAAAGAGCTTCTCACCAGCCCTATCCAGCACATCTACATCAAGCAGCACGACGTCGTTGGGCTGGTTGACGCGATGCAGCACCTGGCGTTTACCTCCCGTGACCTGTACCGGGCGGCAACGATCTATGAGCGCATGCTGCGGGACACCGAGTGCGGCGTCTTCCTGACTTTGGCCGGATCCATGGTTTCAGCCGGGATGAAGCAGATCTTCATCGACCTGATCCGCAATCACATGGTGGACGGGATCGTCTCCACGGGCGCCAACATCGTGGACCAGGACTTCTTTGAGGCGCTGGGGTACCGGCACTGGATTGCCGATGAACTCTACAAGCAGGGCACCGAAGATGCGACGCTCCGCGAGCTGATGGTCGACCGCATCTACGACACGCTGATCGACGAGCAGGAGCTGCGGATCTGTGACGAGATCACGGGCCAGATCGCGGATTCGCTGGACCCGCGCCCTTACTCGTCGCGGGAGTTTATCCGGGAGATGGGCGCGTATCTCGAGCGCAACGGGCGAACGCTGGCAGCCGGCGGCGTGGATTCGATCGTGCACGCGGCCTACGAGAACGATGTACCGATATTCTGCCCGGCATTTTCTGACTGCTCGGCCGGCTTCGGCCTGGTGGCACACCAGCATGCGCGGCAGGGCAAGCCGATGGTCTCCATCGACTCAGCCAAGGACTTTTACGAGATTACGCAGCTGAAGATCGCGAATCCTACGACGGGCCTGCTGATGATTGGTGGTGGGGTGCCGAAGAACTTTGTTCAGGACATTGTGGTGGCAGCGGAGATCCTGGGCGAGGATGCGCCGATGCACAAGTATGCTGTGCAGATTACGGTGGCCGATGTGCGGGATGGGGCGCTTTCCTCGAGCACGCTGAAGGAGGCGAGCTCATGGGGTAAAGTTGACACGACCTATGAGCAGATGGTGTACAGCGAAGCGACACTTGCGTTACCCCTGGTGACCGGATATGCGTTCCACAAAAGAGCGTTTGAGGGCCGGAAGGGGTTACGTTGGAGTCGTCTCCTGGAGCCAGTGAGCGTCTAGGGCACCCTGTAAGTTGTTACTTCTAAAGGAGGGAGCGTCCATGGCGCTCCCTCCTTGTTCTGTTTTTGATCAAAATTAAGAAATCCCAATTTTCTACTAGCCAAACGCTTCATTCTAGGCATAGTGTCTGATCTGGATTGGGCAGGGTTCGTGCCTTAATTACATGATTGGGAGCTGCTTGTGTTTACTTTCCTACAGGTTTACGGTGGCTGTGGCGTAGCCACCCTTCTGGGCTTTCTGGCCCTCTGCCGTGTCTCGGCGCAGCGCAATCGCCAGACTTCCGTGGCGTCTGAGATGACAACACACACCAGCTGAGTCGTTGCGGGCCTGCGATGTTGCAGACCCATAAGCAGAAGCCCATTGCACAAGCCGCAGTGCTCCCCGCCTTGACGGGGCCTGCGGCTTTCTCTCGTTTTGAGTCTGTAATCTTCATGGTTGTCTGCCCTTCGGTCATCAGGCCGGTCGGCAGGCGCAGTCCATTCGTGGCCGTGGTGATTCCGTCCATCTGTTCAGGAGAAGGATGCGCCGCCATTGACCGAGAGGGTCTGGCCGGTGATGTAGGCGTTGTCGACGAGAAGCATGACCGCTTGCGCGATCTCTTCGGCGGTCCCGGGGCGGCCGGCAGGGATGCGCGCGGTGACGCTGCCGGAGCCGATAAGAGTTCGAGTCATCTCGGTCTCAATCAAGCCAGGAGCCACAGCATTGACGGTGATGCCCTGCCTGGCAAGTTGAAGAGCATAGCTGCGGGTGAGGCCTTCGAGCCCGGCCTTGGCGGCACCGTAAGCGACACTGCGGGAGCCTGCGCGCGCACCCATGGCGGATAGGTGGATGATCCTGCCCCAGTGCCGCTCTCGCATTCCTGGCAGGACCGCCTCGGTACAGAGAAAGGCGGCCTTGAGATGGATGGCGATGGTGCGATCGAAGTCCTCTTCCGTCGTTTGATCGGCGGGCGAGGCGGCGATGCCTGCGTTGTTCACCAGGATATCGATCGGGCCCAGGTGCTCGGCAACGGCGTGAACCATGGTCTGAACGGAGGAGCCTATGGAGACATCGCAGGCAAACGACGCAGCGCAACCATTCTGATCTCGTATCGCAGAGACCACGGCCTCCGCATCATGGACACGTTCGCGGTAGTTGACCGCAACTGCTGCGCCTGCCTCGGCCAAGGCTAGAGAGACGGCCTTGCCGATCCCTCGCGAGCCGCCGGTGACGAGGGCCACACGTCCGTGGAGTGCCGTCATGCTGGTGTTCTCCGTGTTCCAGCGGCTGATCGGATCAAAAGATGTGGTGCTCTTCTTCCGCCGGCTGCGGGGCCGTGTGGGGGTGCAGGACGGAGGCGGCGGCGCGGGCCTGCTCGCGGACCTTGGCGACGCTGCGCCAGTTGTCCTTGCTGGGGGCTTGGGAGACAAAGGGTGGCAGGCTCATAAGCAGGTAGCGGCTGAGACACTCGGCGTAGGGCTCATAGAGGGCGCGCATCTCTCGCAGGCGGGTCTGCGAGGCGTCGTCGCGGGCTACGCGGACGCCGACCTGGCAGAGCAGGTCATGGGCGTGGCGAAAGCTGGGCTCGGGCAGGCGGTCCTGGTCGGGGGCGACGGGGTCGAGCATGAAGACCTGGGAGAGGTCGACGAGGGCATGGCGGGCCATGGCGAAGGTGAGCTGCGCCTGGCGGCCGGTGCGGTCACCCACGGAGGAGACGATGAGGGCGCAGGTATCGAGCACGGCGGTGAGGGCGCCGAGCCAACTCTGGTTGGTGTGCTGGGAGCGGAAGTAGCAGAGCAGGGGGTAGGAGATGTGGCTCTCGAGCAGCTCGGCGGCCCAGCGCTCCCATTCGGCAAGGAGAGCGATCATGGCTTCAGGGCCGCCCTCAAAGGCGTGGCGGCGAAGCAGTTCGGCGGAGCTGGGCGGGGAGCCGGCGCGTGCGTCGAGGAGCGAGATGTTGACCTCGCGCCTGGAAAAGGCGGTGTAGAAGACGGGGAAGTAGCCGATGACGACGGCCACGAAGGCAAGGCCTGTACCGCACTCGAGGACGATGAGGGCGCGGACCCAGCGGGAGTGTGGGACGACGTCGCCGAGGCCGAGGGTAAAGAGGGTGGTGCCGCTGACGTAGATGTCGGAGAGCAGGTCCCGGCCGATGTCGGCACCCAGGCTGCCGGGGGAGCCGGAGCGCTCGCCGAGGCGGACGGCGAGGGGATCGGAGAAGGGGGAGTGGAGCGCGTAGAAGAGCAGGCCAAAGCCAAGAACCAGGAAGGCGGCCCAGACGGCGGTGAGGAAGACAAGCGACATGGGTCCGTAGACGCTGAGTACGGTCTCGCGCCGGCGGCTGCCGCGGACGCGGCGGGTGGCCCAGCGCCAAGGGTGCCAGGTGGCCAGGTAGAAGAGGCGGGTGAGGCGAAATCGGCCGGAGGGGCGGCGCGGGAGGATGACGGTCTGGAAGGCGTCAAGCAGCACAGCCAGGATGCAGAGTACGCCGGCTGGAAACGCGAGAACGTGCATGGGGCGTTCCTCTCCACTGCAGGAGCGCGGCTGCTGCCGGGGTGGGTGGCAGACGCTGGGTGGTAGATGCGGCGCGAGGGCACGGGATGCGGATGTTGTGCCACGCACCGCGAAGAGCCTGGCCCGGGTTGCGTCGGGCGCCGGGTTGAGTTTACCCATCCAAGTGGAGCATGGAAACACTGGCGCGCGTGTTGATGACGGTAGGCGGTCTGCTGATCCTGGGCGGGGTGATGGTGTGGGTGGCGGCGCGGATGGGATTGCCGCTGGGACGCTTGCCTGGGGACCTGTCGTGGCGGGGGCGGAACGCGACGGTTTTCTTCCCGCTGGGCACTTCCCTGCTGGTGAGTGTGGTGCTGTCGCTGTTGTTCTGGGTGATAGGGCGGATGCGCCACTAAGGAGGCGCGGCCAGGGCGCACCGCGGTGCTGCTGCCGGGGCTGTAGGGACTGTACACTCGTGGGGTGCAGCCGCCTTTCCGCGCCGGGCAAAACAAGCAACGTGAGCCGCAGCTGGGGCTCTTTTCAGAGGCTGGGCCGACGCCTGCGGGGGGCGAGGGCGCGCTGGCGGAGAAGGCAGCGACGCCGCGAGCCCTGCCCACAACAAAAGGTGCGGAGCGGGTGCCGTTGGTGCGAGCCGCTGCTGCTCTGCCGGTCCCTGAATTGGGCCCTGACTTGGGCCCTGAAGCGGTGGGCCGCGGCAGGCGTGGAGCTCGCGATCGAGGATCGAACCTGCCCGGATGGGCCTACGCGGCGATGAAGCCACCGGAGGCGAGGAGCGCGGAGAGCGCGCCGGAGCTGTTTGAAGAGGAAGAGCTTCGTCCGGGACGTGTCGAGAGCCGCCGCATCTGGAGCGTAGGAGACCTGGTGGGCAGCGTGCGAGCCCACATGGAGCAGACCTGGGCGGATCTGTGGGTGCATGGCGAAATATCGAACCTGCGCACGGCGCCTTCCGGTCACCTGTACTTCACCTTGAAGGACGGCGAGTCGCAGCTGCCGGCGGTGTTGTTCAGGCGGCAGGCGCAGTTGCTGCGGTTCCGGCCGGAGGATGGGCTGGAGGTGCTGCTGCGAGGCAAGGTGTCAGTGTACGAGCAGCGGGGACAGATGCAGCTGATCGCAGAGCACCTGGAGCCGGTGGGTGCAGGGTCGCTGCAGATCGCCTTTGAACAGCTGAAGGCGCGGCTGGCGGGAGAGGGTTTGTTCGAGGCGGAGCGCAAGCAGGCGCTGCCGCCGTACCCACGCTGTGTGGGGATTGTGACCTCGCCTGCGGGGGCGGTCATTCGCGATTTCCTCAACGTTGCGGGGCGGCGGCATGCGGCACTCGACATTCTGCTGTACCCGGCAGCGGTGCAGGGCGGGTCGGCCGCGGCGGAGGTTGCGGCGGGCGTTGCCTACTTCAACCAGGCACGCAACGTGGAGGTGATTGTGATCGCCCGCGGCGGCGGGTCGCTGGAGGACCTGGCTCCTTTCAACACGGAGCTGGTGGCACGGGCGATTGCTGCATCCGAGCTGCCGGTGGTTTCGGCCGTAGGGCACGAGACCGACTTTACGATCGCGGACTTTGTGGCTGACTTGCGCGCGCCTACGCCGTCAGCGGCGGCCGAGCTGATCACGGCGGCGCAGCACCGGGTGGAAGAGCAGGTAAGTGCACTGCAGGAGCGGCTGGGACGTGCGTGCCGTTACCAGCTGATCCTGGCGCGACAGAGACTGGGCGAGCGGCAGGTGCCGGCGGCGCGTGTAGCAGAGGGCCTGAACCGGCGCGAGCAGCGGTTGGACACGCTGCGGTTCCGGATGGAGGCCGCGGTACGGGCACGGCTGCACGAGGCGGCGACGCGGGTGGCGGGCTGCTCAGTGACTGCGTCCATGGCGCACCTGCGGGAGGGCCTGGCCCAGCGAGCAGGGGTGGTGGACGGGTTGCGACACCGGCTGCAGAGCACGCAGACCGGGCGCCTGCGTGCCTGTCGCGAGCGGCTGCAGGCGGCCACGGCGGCGCTGCTGCGCCAGGACGCGGTGCATCGGCTGACGCTGTTGCGGAGCCGGTGGTCGAGCCTGGATGCGCGGCTGCTGCGTGGGGCAGCGGAGCTCACAGGGCGCCGCGCGCAACAGCGGCAGGCGATGGCCGGGCGCCTGGAAAGCCTGTCGCCGCTATCGGTGCTGGGGCGCGGGTACGCGCTGGTGTTTGACGCGGACGGCCGGCTGGTGAAGCGGGCGGCGGAAGTGAGCCGGGGCGATCTGCTGACGTTGCGGCTGGGCGAAGGCCGTGTGCGCAGCCGCGTGGAAGAGAGAGACGAGAACAGTTCAGGGGACGCATGAGGAAGCTGTTTGGGACGGATGGCATACGCGCGGTGGCGGGCCAGGCGCCGCTGGACCGGGCGACGATTTACGCGGTGGGGCTGGCGCTGGCGCACCAGCTGCGGGCCGCGCACCCGGTGCCTCGGGTGCTGCTGGGCATGGACACGCGGGTGTCAGGAGAGTGGATTGCCCGGGTGATGGCGGCGGGGCTGGAGGCAGGCGGAGCGACGCTGGCCAACGCCGGGGTGATCACGACGCCGGCGATCGCCTACCTGACGCGCAAGTTCGGCTTCTCGACCGGGGTGGTGATCTCGGCGTCGCACAATCCCTGGCAGGATAACGGCATCAAGTTGTTTGGCGCGGATGGTTACAAGCTGCCGGACGCGCTCGAGATGGCGATCGAGGAGGAGATCTTCCGGCTGCTTGCCAGCGGTGGTGAGGCCGTAGAGACAGACGCGCTGCCTGCCGTGGATGCCGTGTACCGGCATGACTACGAGGCTTATCTGCAGGGGGCGGTGCCCGGCTTGACGCTTGCCGGAGTGCATGTGGTGCTGGACTGCGCGAATGGGGCGGCGTCGGCCATAGCGTCGGAGCTGTTTGCGGGGCTGGGCGGCCGGGTGGAGTTGACGCATGTGTCGCCGGATGGGCGCAACATCAATGCAGGGTGTGGCGCCCTGCACCCGGAGATTGTGGCGGCGGAGACAAAGGCGCGGGGCGCGGCGATGGGGGTGACGGTGGATGGAGATGCGGACCGCGCGCTCTTTGCCGATGCCGATGGCCGCGTGGTGAACGGAGACGCGGTGCTGCTGCTGGCGGCGCGGGCGCTAAAGGCGGATGGCAGCCTGGCGGGCGACCTGGTGGTGGCGACAACGATGTCCAACATGGGCCTGGAGGCGGCGCTGGAGCGCGACGGCATTCACATGCTACGGGCGCCGGTGGGGGACAAGTACGTGCTTGAAATGATGCAGGCGCATGGCGCATCGCTCGGTGGCGAACAGTCGGGGCACATCCTGTTTCCGCACCTGGCGACCACGGGCGACGGGCTGCTGACGGCGCTGGTGGTGCTGGATATTGTGCGGCGCGCGGGTCGCCCGCTGCGCGAACTGGTGGCGGACCTGAAGGTCTTTCCGCAGGTGATTGTGAATGTGCGGGTGCGGGAGAAGAAGCCGCTGGAGGGTTTTGCCACTGTGGCTGCGACGATTGGCGAGGCAGAAGAGGCGCTGGCCGGGCGAGGCCGGGTGGTGGTGCGGTATTCGGGAACCGAAGCGCTAGCGCGGGTGATGATCGAGGCGGAGTCAGAGCAGGAGATGCGGATGCATGCGGAGCGGATCGCCGGTGCGATCCGGATGGAGATCGGCGCTTAGGCCAAGGCCGGATGTGTGGCACGTCGCGGCGGCCATAGGCCGAACTACAGGTCGCGCCAGTTTGAGCCGACGCCGATGTCGGCGACGACCGGCACCTTGAGCTCGACGACACTTTCCATCTCGTGTTTGACCAGTGTTCGTACCTCGTCGACTTCTTCTTCGGGCACGTCGAAGACCAGTTCGTCATGCACCTGCAGTGTCATGTGCGTGGAGAGATTGCGCTCGCCGAGGGCGCGGTCGATGCGGATCATGGCGACCTTGATGAGGTCGGCTGCGGTGCCCTGGAGTGGGGTGTTAACAGCGGTACGCTCGGCAAAGCCACGCAGGTTGGCGTTGCGGCTCTGGATGTCAGGGATAGGGCGCGAGCGGCCGAAGAGCGTGGTGACGCGCTGCTCGGTCCGGGTCTGCTCGAGAATGCGGTCGATGAAGGCGCGCACGCCGGCGTAGCGTTCGAAGTAGCGGTCGATGTAGAGGCGCGCCTCCTTCTGATCGATGCCGAGGTTGGCAGCAAGACCGAAGGGGGAGATGCCGTAGACGATGCCGAAGTTGACGGCCTTGGCGCGGTTGCGCGTCTCCTTGTCCATAGCTTCAGGCGAGACGCCGAAGACCTCGCTGGCGGTGAGGGTGTGGATGTCCTGGCCGGTACGGTAGGCATGGAGCAGGAGTGGGTCTTCAGAGAAGTGGGCCATGAGCCGGAGCTCGATCTGCGAGTAATCAGCGGAGAGGAAGACGCGGCCGGGAGCGGCGATGAAAGCGGCGCGGATTTCGCGGCCAAGTGCTGTCTTGATGGGGATGTTCTGCAGGTTGGGATTGGTGGAGGAGAGGCGTCCGGTGGCGGTGCCGACCTGGTTGAAGGTGGTGTGCACGCGCCCTTCAGTGTCGGCGAGCAGGGGGAGGGAGTCGACGTAGTTCGACTTGAGCTTGGCTAACTGGCGGTACTCGAGCACTAGCCGGGGAACATCGTTGTGGACGGCGAGGTCTTCGAGGACATCCTGGGCTGTGGAGGTGACTTTGCCCTTGCCGTACTTGAGGGGACGGGGCAGGTTCATCTTGTTGAAGAGGACGTCGCCGAGCTGCTTGGGGGAGTTGATGTTGAAGCGGTGACCGGCGAGCGTAAAGACCTCTTCGCCGACGCGCTGCATTTCGCCGGTGAGCATGGTCTGCATCTGGTTGAGAACGGCGGAGTCGATGCGGACGCCGGCGTGCTCCATGCGCAGCAGGACAGGGACGAGCGGCAGGTCGATGGTCTCGTATACCTCGCGAAGGCCGGCCTGATCGACACCGTCGCGCAGGACACCGGCAAGCGCGCAGGTGGTGTGCGCGGCCTCGGCAAGCGCGCTCTCGCCCTCCAGCTGCAGGGGTCGATTGCTGAAGCGGGCTGCGACGTCAGAGAGCCGGTGGGTGCTGTGCGTGGGGTTGACGAGATAGGAGTAGAGCATGAGGTCGTCATGGGCGCCGCGCAGGGTGATGCCCTCGCTGCCGAGATGACGGAGCGCGCTCTTGAGATCGTGTACCTGCTTGGGCACAGTGGCGTCTTCAAGCAACGTGCGCACGTCGGCGGCACAGACCAGCAGCGCGCGGTCTGCCGCCGCGGCGACGCCGAGGCGCACGCCTCGCGGCGCGGGCGCAGGGGTGGCAACGGCGGCGGGAGAGAAGTCGAACATC
>DASWUY010000010.1:0-8516 GCA_036401435.1 Acidobacteriaceae bacterium
AGGTTCAACGCTGCCGCGGCCAGGCAGGTGCAGGCCAGGCCCACCACGAAGCGCGGCTGGTAGCCTCCGAAGCGATCGTACAGGCGACCCATCAGCATCGGCCCTGTCGCCCCGCCGATCGCGTAAGCAGTCCAGCTCAGCCCGTAGACGGTCGAAAATCGCTTGCGGCCGAAAAAGCGCGCGATCAGGTACGGCGTAATATCCGCTTCACTGCCCAGGCTGAAGCCCACAATCGCCGTGCCTGCAATCGCCGCCGTCGCCGTCGACGCATAAGCCAGCAGCAGCGTTCCGCATGCCGCCAGCCCCAGCATCACAACCGCCAGCCGCGGCGCAAAGCATCGGTCTAGAAGCGCCCCCGTCACCAGCCGCCCGGCAATCCCGAACGCGCCCAGCATGGACAGCGCGGTGGCCGCGCTCTGGCCTGACAGGCCCCGCTGGGTGAGGAGGGCAGCCAGGTGCGAGATCAGCCCGTTGGCCCCGAAGCCCGGCAGCAGCACAATGAGCGAGAGCAGCCAGAAGACCGGGCTGCGCAGCACCTCGCGCAGAGTGTTGCCGGCGGCCAGGCCCTCATCCGCAGGCCGTCCAGCCAGCGGCCGGTTGCGCACCAGCCACGCCGTCAGCGGAAGCCCCAGCATCGCCAGCATGCCCAGCGTCAGGTACGCTTCGCGCCAGCCGTACCGGTGCATCACCGCGTGCACGATCTGTGGAATCACAATCGACCCCGTGCCGCTGCCGGTCAGCATGATCGCCAGCGCCATGCCCCGCCGCTCGCGAAACCAGGTCAGCACCGCACGCGAGTAGGCCAGCTGTGCCGTCCCGTTCCCCACCACACCGATGAGAAAAAAGGTGAAGTAGAACCGCCCAATGCTGGGCGTCAGCCTGCTGAGTGAAGCCAGCGCCACCGCGAAGACGACGATCGACGGCAGCAGCACGCGACGCGGCGGAACGCGGTCAAGCAGCATGCCGATCCCCGGCGAAAAAAGCGCGACCGTCATCGCCGCAATCGCAAATCCGGTCGACATCGCCGCGCGCCCCCATCCAAAGGCCGCGTGCAGCGGATCTAGGAACTGGCTGAAGGTGTACGGAACGATGGCGGCAAAGCTCACCATCACCCCGACGAAGGCAGCCACCACCACTCGCCACCCCGCATAGGATGGGGAGGCTTCAGAAAGCGCGGATTCGTCCCTGTGCATCATGCATGTGTCCTGATGGCGGTTGTACGTGTCGGAGGCGCAGCAGAGGCCCGGGTGCGGAGCTCTTCACACGACAGCCCCACGGTATGCGCCGGCGCCGCGATTGTCGTCCATCCAAGGTTGGAGGTCTTCGTCCCACTGGCATCGGAGCCCCTGCCGCAGGTAGAGTCTTAGCCGTTGCCGCGCGTGATCGAACGCCGAAGGCGCTTAGCCCCGCGGAACCGAAGGAGCTCTTCCATGCCACACATCGATCTGCCCGCCGGCCTGCAGGGAATACGCGGTCCCATGGCCTTTCGTCCCGAGACCGCCAAACCCCTGAACGAGTTAGCCAACGCCCTGCTGCATGCACCCAACTCGCTCACCCAGGGTGAGCGGGAGTTGATCGCGACCTACACCTCCTACCTCAACGATTGCTACTTCTGCCAGACCGTGCACGGAGCCGTCGCTGCCGCCTGCTTGAACGACGACCAGGAGTTGGTCAAGCGCGTGAAGGCCGACTTCACCACCGCCGACATCTCAGACAAGTTGAAGAGCCTGCTGGTCATCGCCGCCAAGGTGCAGCGTGGCGGCAAGCAGGTGACCGCTGCCCACATCGCAGCCGCGCGCGAGCAGGGCGCGACCGACATTGAGATCCACGACACCGTGCTCATCGCAGCCGCCTTCTGCATGTACAACCGCTACGTCGACGGCCTCAACACCTGGCAGCCACAGGACGAGGAACTGTATCGCGAGCGGGGCAAGAAGACAGCGCGCGAAGGCTATGTGCAGATGAGCCGCGAGTATCTCGGCAGCCCCGCAGCCTCACCAATCTCTGCGCACACCGCTTCCGACAGGTAGCGCGAGATCGCCCCGGCAGCGCAGCCCGAGGTGCCGAGAAGCCCCAGTCTCGGTGCCCGCGCCGCGCACCCCGCAGCCCCGCCCCTCGCCGCCCGCCGAGACGCGCGCTTCCGTCGCGCCAAAATTCGCGATCGTACCCGCAGGGATGTAGCGCCCCGCATCCTAGGCGTTAAGGCTTAAACTGGGTTAGGGTCGGCCTCCAATCCTCTCAAGGGCGCTTTGTTAGACATGAACGGCAAGGCTCACATCCAGCTACGTCGCAGCCCCACCCTCGGCATCCTTGTCATGCTGCTGGGGCTTGCCGTGTTCGGGTGGGGTCTGCACTACAAGCTCTCCCTCTACCAGCCTCCCACAGCATCTTCAGCCAGGCAGCCGGCAGCCAGGCTGCTCTCAGAGCAGCAGCGTACCGGCGTCCAGGCGGGCGACACCGCGAACCCCGACGCACATCCCCTTGTCGATACGCCACCTCTCCCCGGCACCCTCGCGCTTCTAGTCATCAGCCTGCTGCTGCTCGCCCCGCCCCTGTGGACGCTCTCGTCCCGTTGGGGCCGCGACCGCTACGTACGCTTCCACGCCCGCACGCTGCTCGGGCCACTCTTCCGCCGGCCGCCGCCCTTCCTTTTTTTCCGCTAGAAAAGCTGCGCGGTCCTCTGCCGCCATCTCCATGCAGGAAAAAGCGCATCGGCACCTGCCGTCGCGATAAGGGATCCATATGCCAGACCGACTTCGCCCCCGGGCCGTGGGAGCAGCGCTCCCTGCTCTCCTGACCCTCACCCTTCTCTGCGGCTGTGAGCGGCGGCCACCCCGGCAAGGGGGACCGGTCACCCCACCCGCCGCCCCTGTCTGCGCCGTGCAGCGAGGCAACATCTCGCACCTGCTCAGCCTCGCCGGCCAGTTCCAGCCCTACCAGGTCATCGATGTCCACGCCAAGGTCTCCGGCTACGTCCGCCACATCTACTTCGACATCGGCGATCGCGTCCGTGCCGGCCAGACGCTCGCCGTCCTGGAAGTGCCGGAACTAGACGCGCAATATCTCGGTGTCGCCTCAGAAGAGTTGCGCAGCCGGGACCAGATCGAGCAGGCCCGGCACGAGGTCGTCCGCGAGCAGTCGCTCCATGCCTCGCTCCAGGCCAACTATGACCGGCTGCAGCAGGCGAACAAGGTGCAGCCCGGCCTCATCGCGCAGCAGGAACTGGACAACGCGCGCTCCCAGGCCGACGCCTCCCAGGCGCGCATCGACGCCGCTACCGCCGGCCTCTCCGCCGCGCGCCAGCAGGCCGATACCGCCAACGCCGACAAGGAGCGCGTAGGCGCGCTGCAGTCCTACACCCATGTCACCGCGCCACTCAACGGCGTCGTCACCTGGCGCTATGCGGATACCGGCGCCCTCATCCAGGCCGGCACCAGCTCCGATGTGCAGAGTCTGCCCCTGGTCAAGCTCTCCCAGAGCGACCTGCTTCGCCTGCGCGTCCCAGTCCCGGAGGATGCCATTGCCTACATCCACACCGGCGACACCGTCCAGATCCGCGTAGACGCCCTCCATCGCTCCATCACCGGCACGATCGTGCGCTTCACCCGCGACGTAAGCCCGGAGACGCGCACCATGCAGACCGAGGTCGATGTGCCCAATGCGGACCTCAGCATCACCCCGGGCATGTATGCCAACACCTACCTGCGGTTGGCCCACCGCGAAGACGTGCTCACCCTCCCCCTCGCCGCGATTGAGGGCGACGGAGCCGAGGCGAGTGTCGCCGTGCTGGACGCGCAGGACCGCGTCCAGATCCGCAAGGTGCAGATCGGTCTGCGCGGCTCGGTCCTGGCGGAGGTCGTCAGCGGGCTGCAGCAGGGCGAGCGCGTCGTGCTCGCAGATCCCGTCCGTTACCAGGCCGGCCAGCGCGTGACGCCCAGGGTCGAGCCCGAACCCGCCAGTGACGTCATGCACCAGGAAGGCGGCATGACCGACCCGGCGCCCGACGCCGGGCCGCAGGCGGCGAGCAGCAAGGGGGAGAACCGCTAATGCCCACCTTTGCCCTGCGCTATCCCTTCTTCATCATCATGCTCTGCCTCATGGTGCTGGTGGTAGGCATGGTCAACGTCACCACCATGCCCGTCGATCTCTTCCCAAACATCGATATCCCGGTGGTCGTCGTCGCGACCTTCTACTCCGGCATGCCTCCGCAGCAGATCGAGGCCGACATCACCGACACCTTCGAGCGTTTCTTCACCCTGGGCGCCAACATCGACCACATTGAATCGCGCTCCCTCACCGGCGTCAGCCTGGTCAAGATCTACTTCAAGCCCGGCACCGATGCCAACGCGGCGCTCGGCAACATCTCGAACCTCGCCATGGCCGACCTCCGCCGTCTGCCCCCTGGCACGCTCCCACCAGTCGTGCTGGGAATGACCGCATCAAGCCAGCCCGTCTGCCTCGTAACCCTCAAAGGCCAGGGCCTGAACGAGACCCAGCTCAAAGACCTGGCCCAGTTTCAGGTGCGCAACCAGATCGCGAACGTACCCGGCGCCTCGGTTCCGCAGCCCTTCGGCGGCCGCTACCGGCAGATCCAGGTCTACGTCGACCCGCTCAAGCTCGAAGCCCACAACATGAGCCTCATGGATGTGGTCGAGGGCGTGAATCAGTCCAACCTCATCCTGCCCGCAGGCGACGTCCGCATCGGCACCAGGGACTTCAATATTTACGCCAACAGCCAGATGCCCAGCGCGCAGCAGATCAATTCCCTGCCGCTGAAGTCCTCCGGCAACGCCTCGGTGCTGGTCGCCGACGTCGGCCATGCAGAAGACTCAGGCGCCATCCAGACCAACATCGTGCGCATCGATGGTCAGCACTCGGTCTACGTCCCGGTGCTCAAGCAGGGCGGCAAGAGCAACACCATCCTCATCGTCAATGGCATGCGCGCCGCCATCCAAAGGCTCGTCGACATACCCGAGTCGCTTCGCACCGCCGTGGTCTTCGACCAGTCCGTCTTCGTCAAGGGCGCCATCCGCAACCTGCTCAAGGAGGCCGGGATCGGGCTGCTGCTCACCGGCATCATGATCCTGGTCTTTCTCGGCAACGCCCGCGCTACGGTTGCCGTGCTGCTCTCCATTCCCCTCTCGGCGCTCACCTGTCTGTTGATCATCAGCAGCATGGGCGGCACCATTAACACCATGCTTCTCGGCGGCCTGGCGCTCGCCTTCTCACGCCTGATCGACGACTCGGTCGTCGTGCTCGAAAACATCTTCCGCTTCATGGAAGACGGCATGGAGCCCTACGAGGCAGCGCGCGAAGGCGGCATGGAAGTCTCGCTCGCTGTGCTGGCCGCAACCTCCACCACCTCCATCGTCTTCTTCCCCGTCTTCCTGCTCAGCGGGGTCAGCAAGTACCTCTTTACCGACCTGGCCCTGGCGGTCGTCTTCTCGATCTTTGCTTCCTACCTCTTCGCCATGACGGTCGTCCCGCTGTTCTGCGCAAAGTTCATTCGCCTGCGTCACGGGACACACGGCGCCCGCAGGAGGAGTCTTTTCGACCGTTTGCTGGACCGCTTCAACCGCGGCTTCCTCCGCCTCCTCGAACGTTACGAGGCGCTCGCTTACCGGGTGCTTGTGCGTCCCGGCTTCACCACCGCTGTCCTGCTCGGTAGCATTGCGCTGGTCCTGCTGGTGCTCAGCCCCCTGCTCGGCAGGGCTTACTTCCCGCGCACCGACCCAGGTCAGTTCGTCCTGAACGTCAAGATGCCCAGCGGCACCCGCATTGAGGTCAGCGACCAGTACGTCGCGAAGATCGAGGCCGTCATCCGCGACGTGGTCTCGCCGCATGACCTCGACATGATCGTCTCGAACATCGGCATTACGCCCGACCTCTCCGCCATCTACACCCCAAACGCTTCCATGGACACCGGCTTTGTCCAGGCCAGCCTGAGCCAGGATCACGCCGTCGGCAGCTATGCCTACATCCGCCGGGTACGGGCCAGGCTCGCGTCCCAGCTGCCCGAGGTCAGCACCTACTTCCAGGCCGGCGGCCTGGTGGACTCCGTTGTCAACCAGGGACTCCCCGCGCCCATTGACATCCAGATCAGCGCAAACAACCAGCAAGCCGCCTATGCCACCGCAGCCGAGCTTGCCGGCAGGCTGCGCGGCCTCAGCACGGTCAGCGATGTCTACATCCCGCAGGACCTCAAGTATCCCGGCCTGGAGCTGGATATCGATCGCGAACGCGCCAGCCTCATCGGTCTCTCACCCAAGACCGTGGTTGATAACGTGATCACCGCCCTTACCTCAAACGGCGTCATCGCCCCCAGCTACTGGATCGACCCCAACACCGGCAACAACTACATGCTCACCGTGCAGTACGCCACTCACCAGATCGAGCACATGGATATGGAGCAGCTCGAGAACATCCCGCTGCGCGGATCAGGGCAGAGCGGCTATACGCCGCTGCGCTCCGTCGTCTTCACCCGGCAGATCGATACCCCCACCGAGGTCGACCACTACCAGCTGCGGCGCGTCATCGACATCTATGTGCAGCCTTCGACCGAGGCGCTCAACGCCATCAGCCGCCAGGTCGACCAGGCCATCGCCCAAACACGCACGCCCATAGGCATGAGCATCGCCGTCCATGGCTCCGTCCAGAGCATGAACGAGTCCTTCGAGCGCTTTGGCCTCGGCCTGCTGCTCTCCGTCGTGCTCGTCTACCTCATCCTCATGGCGCAGTTCACCTCTTTCGTCGACCCCTTCATCATCCTCATGGCCATCCCACCCGGCCTCGCGGGCGTCGTCATCATCCTGCTCTTTACCGGCGCCACCCTCAACGTCATGTCGCTCATGGGCGTCATCATGATGACCGGCATCGTGGTCTCGAACAGCATCCTGATCGTCGAGTTTGCCGGCCTGCTGCATAGCCAGGGCCGCAGCCTGGTAGACTCCGTGGTCCAATCCTGCAAGATCCGCCTCCGGCCCATCCTCATGACCTCCCTCGCCACCCTCGTCGGCATGATCCCCATGGCCCTCGGCCTTGAGGCCGGCAGCGAGCAGTACGCCCCGCTCGCCCGCGCCATCATCGGCGGCCTCGCCGTCTCGGTCGTGGTCACCGTCTTCCTCGTGCCTGCGGTCTACCTGCTGGTGCATGGACGCAAGGAACGCCGAACCACCCCAGCACGCCCGGAGGTGGCCTGACCATGCGCCGATACCCGCTCGCTCTGTCTCTGGCTCTCGCCCTGGCAACCGCAGCAGCCGCCCAGACGGCGCTCGTGCAGGTTCCTCCCGCCCTCCCGCAGGCGCCCGCCGCAACGCCCTCGCTCACCCGCCCCCAGGCCGAGCAGCTTGCCCTGCGCAACAATCCGCAGGTAAGCATCAGCCAGCTGCTCGCCCGCGCCCAGCACCAGGTCGTGCGCGAGTCGCGTTCCGCCCAGCTGCCCCAGTTCACCGGCAGCCTCACCGCCGAGGCGGCCAAGACAGGGAGCCGCATCGCGTCCGGCTCGCTCAGTGACTCACGCCTCTTTCAGCACGCCGGCGGCGGCGTCCTCCTCTCGCAGCTCATCACCGACTTCGGGCGTACCTCCAACCTCATCGCCTCGTCCCGGCTTGAGGAGCGTGCGCAACAAGCCAACGCGGTCGCCACGTCGCAGGACATCGTGCTGGTGGCCGACCAGGCCTTCTACGATGCCCTGCAGGCGCAGTCCCTCCTGCAGGTCGCCCGGCAAACTGTGGCTACGCGCCAGGCAACGCAGGGCCAGGTCAACCAGCTCACGCAGAACAACCTGCGCTCTACCCTCGATCTGAGTTTTGCCAACGTGGACCTGTCCCAGGCCCAGCTGCTGGAGCTCGATGCAGAAAACAGCGCCGAAGCCGCCATGGCCACCCTCGACGAGGTGCTGGGCCTTGATCGCCGGGTCACCTACACCCTCATCGACGAGCCCGGCGAAGGACTCCCCGCACCGCCCGTAGAAGTAGACGGCCTCATCGCCCAGGCTCTCCTGCAAAGGCCGGATCTCGCAGCGCTGGACCTATCCCGCCGTTCGCAGGAGAAGTTCAGCCAAGCCCAGCGCGACCAGCGGCTGCCCTCCATCCGTGCGCTCGGCACCGTAGGCGCCGCGCCCGTTCGCCCGGGCCAGTACTTCACCTCCAGCTGGGATGGCGCGGTAGGCGCCGATGTCAGCATCCCCCTCTTCAACGGCTTCCTCTACTCCGCGCAAGCCCAGGAGGCGCGGCTGCGCGCCCAGGTCGCCGGGGAGCAGGCGCGGCAACTGCGGGACCGCATCGTGCGCGATGTGCGCACCGCCTGGCTGCAGGCCAACAACGCCTACCGCCGCATCAGTGTCACGCGGCAGTTGCAGGAGCAGGCCAACCAGGGCCTGCTCCTGGCCCAGACCCGCTACAGTCTCGGGCTCGCCTCGATGGTCGAGCTCAGCCAGGCGCAGCTCCAACAGACGCAGGCCGCCATCGGCCATACCAACGCGGAGTACCAGTACCGTCTCGCCGCGGCCACGCTGC
>DASWUY010000011.1:0-4878 GCA_036401435.1 Acidobacteriaceae bacterium
GATGAGCGGCAGCGTGAGCATACGCTGCGGCACGCGCGCATCCACGACCAGCTTGCGTCCAACCCGCAGTATGCGGGCGGGATCGGCTGGTGCGCTTTTGACTACAACACGCATGCGAACTTCGGCGCCGGCGACCGCATCTGTTACCACGGCGTGACCGACATCTTTCGCGAGCCCAAACCTGCTGCCGGCTTTTACAAGTCGCAGTGCGAGCCGGCCGAAGAGATCGTGCTGGAGCCGGCCTTTCACTGGGCCAAGAGTGACGAGTCGGTGGGCTTTCGCCGGGCAGTGGTGTGCTCGAACTGCGAGCACCTGAAGTTCTTTCTGCGCGAGCGGAGCCTGGAGTCCAATCCGTGGAAGCTGATTGCGGAGCTCGATCCGGACCGGTCGCAATTTACTCATCTGAAGTACCCGCCTTTCCAGCTGGATATGAACGCGCTGGACACCAAGCAGCTGGGGTTCAAGTGGGGCGACCTGCGCATCGACGGGTACATCGGCGGCAAGCAGGTAATCTCGCGCACGCTGTCCGGCAAAGGAGTGGACGCGAAGTTCACGCTTACGCCGGATGACCGGGAACTGATCGCCGATGGAGCCGACTCGACGCGCGTGGTCATGCGGGTCACAGATGAGTTTGGCAACGTGCACGTGTCGGCCAACGACCCGATCCTTTTCTCAATCGAGGGCCCGGCTACACTTATAGGAGACACGCCGATGTCGCTGGTAGGCGGGACGGGCGCTGTGTGGGTCCGTGCGCAGGAGCAGCCGGGGACGGTGCGCCTGACCGGCCGGCACCTGCGGCTGGGCAGCCAGACGGTGGAGATACGGTTGACCGCCGCAGCGCCGGAATCGGTCTAGCGACGAACAGGAACCGCGATGGCTACAGGAGAGCTCAAGGCTATCGGCAACCTGCACTGGCTCCGCATGAGGCGAGCGCTGCTCATGGCCGCGCTGCTGGGCCATGCCGCCGTGTGCTCGCAAGGCCTGGCTCAGACGGCGCAGCAGCCGCTCTTCGCAGTGGAGGGCAGCGTCTCTGACGCCGTTGGCCAGCCGGTCACCGGGGCGCTGGTCGAGCTTGCGCCCGGAGGCACTGCAGGTGGTGCCGCGTCGCGGCAGACGACCACCGATGGCGCGAGCGGCTTCGCATTCCGAGGGGTCGCTGCCGGCAGCTACAGGCTGAGCGCGGCAAAGGGAGCCCTGCACAGCTCGGCCGTGATCGTCGAGGTAGGAAAGGGGCAGCAGGGCAGCGCGAAGCTGGTGCTGGCGGATGAGCCTCGGTCGGCGGGCGCCGCCAGCGGTGCGCAGCGCTCCGGCATGGAGTTCTCGGATACGGGTGGCTTCACGGTTGCGGGACTGACCGACTGGACCGCTGTAGGCGGCCACGGATCGGACGCAACGCTGCGCACCAGCGAAGCGCTGGCACGGGAAACCTCCACGCTGCCGCCCAGGACAGCAGGCGCGCCAGCCACGAGCGCGCCTGCCATGGAACTCGATGCGAAGGAGGAAGCGCGTCTACGTTCCGCCGTGGCGGCGGCGCCCCAGAGCGATGCGGCCGAACGGGCGCTGGGCGAGTACCTGCTGCGGCGGGGCCGCTATGAGCAGGCGCTGCCCCTTCTGCAGTCAGCCGCCGCAAACGACCACCACCGGGCTGCCGACGAATATGACCTGGCGCTCGCCTGCCGCGGCCTGGGCGACTACCAGCAGGCGCGCGGCCATATAGAAAGAGCGCTGGCCCAGCAGGACAGGGCAGAGTGGCACCGGCTGGCCGGTGAGCTGCATGAGCAGCTGGGCGACCCACTGGGAGCGGTGCAGGAGGAAGAGCGCGCGGCACGCCTGGACCCGAGCGAAGAGAATGAGTTTGCCTGGGGCTCGGAGCTGCTGCTGCATCGCGCCGTGTGGCAGGCGGCGGAGGTCTTCGGGCGCGGAGCCCAGGCGCATCCTGCCTCTGCCAGGATGCTGACCGGGCTCGGCGCGGCACTCTTTGCCGGGGCTCGGTATGACGATGCTGCGGAGCGGCTCTGCCAAGCCTCGGACCTCGATCCCGCGGCGCCGGAGCCCTACCTCTTCCTGGCCCGGGTGGATACCGCCGCACCCTCGCCGCTGCCCTGCGTGGAGCAGAAACTCGCCCACTTTGTCAACGCAGAAGTCGGGAACGCGACCGCGCATTATCTGTACGCGATGGCTCTCTTCAGAAGGCACGCCAGTGCAGAGACCGTGCAACATCACCTGCAACAGGCCATCGCCCTGAACCCGCAGTACGGCGAAGCCTACCTGCAGCTCGGCGTCATGGCGTTTGACGCCCATCGCTATCCTGAGGCGATCCAGTGGTACAGGAGAGCGACGGCTGCGGAGCCGAAGCTGGGTGAGGCGCACTACCGGCTGGGACTGGCCTACGATCGCACCGGGAACCGGGCTGCAGCGGCCGAGGAGTTCAGGATCCACGACGCCTTGGAGAAGGCCGAGGCGGATGCGGTGGAAGCGCAACGCCGCGAGGTGAAGCAGTTCCTGGTAGTGCTGCAGGCCCAGCCCGGCGGGGGACAGCAGCCGTGATGAGCGCCTCAGCCGGGCGCTGCGTTAGTGGCTGACGAGAGCTAGCGGGGGCGCAGTGCTGCTGGCGCCCTCGCGCAGGGTCAGTATCTGGTTGGCTTTCACGCGGGTGAACCTTTCGATCTTCTGCGTGGTCGGCCACTTCACCTCGATGCTGTCCACGACGGTCGCCGACCCCAGGCCGAAGTGGAGGCGTAGGTCGCCTTGTGACATGACGCTGGTGCCGCTGTGTACTTCATCCATCTGCGTGTGGGTGCCGGTGGTCACGCGTACGCGGGCGCCGATGGCGGTGCGGTTGCACGCCGTGCCGATCAGCTTCAGCTTAATCCAGTTCTGCCGGCTGCCGCCTTCATTGCGTAGCAGTGACGGTGCCTCATTCATGTTCAGGATCAGAACATCCATGGCGCCGTCGTTATCGTAGTCGCCAAAGGCTGCGCCGCGGCTGGAGAAGTGTTCGCTGATGCCGGGGCCGAGTTGCGCGGACACATCCGCAAAACGGCCGTTGCCGAGGTTGCGGTAAAGCAGGCGCGGATTCTTGAAGGTCTGGCCGAAGTTGTACTTGTCGATCTCCGGGTACACATGGCCGTTGATCTGCAGGATGTCCGGCCAGCCATCGTTGTCGTAGTCCAGGAAGCCGCAGCCCCAGCCTACATAGCGGTTATTCACGCCCACGCCGGCGGGGAAGGTCACGTCGCTGAACGTTCCATCCCCATTGTTGCGATAGAGATTCGAGGTGTCGTCGGCGAAGTTGGTCTTGAAGATATCGAACCAGCCATCGCAGTCGTAGTCGGCTACCGCAACGCCCATGCCTGCCTGCTCGTGCCCGGCCTCACTGTAGGCGCAGCCGGCCATGACCGCGATGTCGGTAAAGGTGCCGTTGTGGTTGTTCTGGAACAGGATGCTGGGCTGCGAGTCGACCGCGATGTAGAGGTCGGGCCAGCCGTCGTTGTCAAAGTCATAGGAGACCGCGGTAATCGAATACCGCGGACCGGGCTTGTGGATGCCCGACTTCTCCGAGACATCGGTAAAGGTTCCATCTCCATTGTTGTGGTAGAGCAGGTTGATGCCCGCAGGAAGGCCGCGCGGCCCGCACATGACCGGCACACCCTTCCACTGGCAGAAATGCGCGTCCTCTGCCGGCGGCATCTTGGCCGGGTCCAGCTGCAGGTAGTTGCAGACGAAGAGATCGAGATGGCTGTCCCGGTCGTAATCAAGAAAGGTGCAGCCGGAGCCCCATCGCGTCTGTGCCTGATAGAGGCCCGCCTTGCGCGTGACATCGGCAAAGGTGCCGTTGCCGTTGTTATGGAACAGGATGTTGTGACCCCAGAAGCAGCAGAAAAGGTCGTCCCAGCCATCGTTGTTGTAGTCGCCGACGCACACCCCGGTCTGCCAGCCGCTTACGCCTAGCCCGGACTTCTCTGTAACGTCCGTAAAGGTGCCATCGCGGTTGTTCCTGTAGAGATGCGACGTGGGCGTCTTGCCGAGGGGCCAGTGCGCGTCCAGACGATCGCCGTTGGTCAGGTAGATGTCAAGCCAGCCATCCTGGTCGTAGTCGAAAAAAGCCAGCCCGCTACCCTTGGCCTCGATGATGGACCGCTTGTGGTCCACGCCACCCCACACGTTGGGCGTGGTCAGGCCGGCCTGTTGCGCCACATCAACAAACTGGATGGGCGAAGCATGCGGATCAGCCGCCGCCTGCAGTATGGCCTGATCCCTCCACTGCCAAAGCGGGGTTGCCAGGGCCTCGGTCAGCGTCGCGCCCAGCATGAAGAGAGAAGAACCGAGAAAGCGCCGCCGGGGAAGGTGCATACGGCTGCGATTATAAGTGGCGCGCGGCAGGAAAGGCACCTGCTGCCGCAGCCCTACGGTACCGGGGTGAGCAGGTCGAGGGCCTGCCTGCCGGCGGCACTCTGGGGCTGCACGCGCAGCAGGTCCTCCAGCGCCAGCTTCGCCTTCTCCCGGTCACGCTGCAGCACAAAGAGGCGGGCGAGGTTGAGATAGGACTGTTCAAAGCCGGGCTCTATCCGGATACAGGCTCTGAACTGCTCTTCTGCCTGGGCGTACTGCTGGCGCCGCACGAAGAGCACGCCAAGATTGTTCAACGCCTCAGGGTAGTCGGGGCGGAGGGACACGGCCTTCAGCAAGTACTCCTGTGCCGGCTGCAGCCGATCCCCCTGCGCATAGAAGAGGCCGAGGCTGTAGTTCGCCTCCGGGTCATCCGGCTCCAGTGCGAGCGCCTGCGTCAGGCATTGCTCCGCCTTATCGTTTGCGCCCTGCCGGCGATAGACGTTGCCGAGGTTGAGCAAGGCGATGGCGTAGCTCGGTCGCTGCTGC
>DASWUY010000012.1:0-3960 GCA_036401435.1 Acidobacteriaceae bacterium
GGGGCGTTGGCTGCATCTCGAACGAGTAGCAGGAGCGATATGAACCCACTTCAGGGACAGGTAGCAGTGGTCACCGGGGCCGCGCGCGGCATCGGCGAAGCAGTGAGTCATGGCCTGGCGTCCATGGGCGCACACGTGCTGCTGGTGGCGCGCGACAGGGACAAGCTCGCTTCCGTCAAGCAGTCCATCGAGGCCGCCGGCGGCAGCGCCCAGACGGTACCCCTGGATCTGCGTTCTGCGGAGCAGATTGAAGCGCTGGGTGCGCAAGTGCGCACCGAGCTTGGCCGCTGCGATGTGCTGGTAAACAACGCCGGGGTGGGAACGTTTGGCAAGCCGCTCCACGAGATGCCCCTGGATAGCTGGCAGGAGACGTTTGAGACGAACCTGCAGGCCCCCTACCTGCTGATCCGGCAGCTGGCGCCCTTGATGGTGGAAGCCGGACGGGGTCACATCCTCAACATCAGCTCACTGGCTGGCCATAACCCCCTGGCCAACGGGGCCGCGTATGCCGCGTCCAAGTGGGCGCTCAATGGCCTGACCTATTCTGTGGCTGAAGAACTGCGTCCGCACGGGGTGCGTGTTTCGGTGATCGCACCAGGCTCGGTGAACACGCACTTCGGGGGTGGGAGCGAGGACGCCTCCTGGAAGATTCAGCCGGGAGACGTCGCCCACGTGGTCCGGATGCTGGTCACCCAGGAGCAGCAGTCGTTTGTCAGCGAAGTGCTGCTGCGGCCCACCTACAGACCCCGTTGAGCGGACGGCTTGGGCGCGCGACGTCGCACTGGTGTCAGCCCCTCCCTCAGGACTCGCGTAGCAGCCTCGCCGGGTCCACGCGCAAGGCTCGCCGGACCGGGGTTGCGACGGCGAGCGTGGCGCTGAGCAGCATGGTGCAGGCCACCGGGAAAAGAACGAGCGGATCCTGTGCGGAGGCCTGAAAGACGACCGACGCAAGCAACCGGGTCGTGGCCAGACCGAGCAGCAGGCCCGCTGCCGAACCGGTCGCCAGCAGGATGAGCATGCGACCCAGCGCAGCGAAGAGCACCTGCCGGGCCTGTGCCCCGAGCGCCACCCGGATACTCAACTCGCGCAGGCGCTTGGTGACCGTATACGAGGCGAGGCCGAAGATGCCGGTGATGGAGAGCAGGAGCCCGAAGGCACCGAAGAGGCCGAGCGAGATCGTCGCGACCTGGGAGGGGAAGAGGTTGAAGGCCAGCTGACCCATCCAGTCACTTGAGACGCGTATGGGGATGGCCGGGTCCAGGTCGAGAACGGTCTTGCTCACCGCAGCCGCCAGGCTGGAAGTGCTGCGGGCGCCGGGCCTGGTGCGCACGATCAGCGCGGTAACGGTGCTCGGTTGCTGGGCGATGGGAAAGAAGACAGCCTCCTGCGGGTCTTCGTTGACGAGAAAGTATTTTCCGTCCGCCACCATGCCCACGATCTGCACCACCTGCCCGGAGGAGTTCTTGAAGGCGCGTCCGACGGCACTGTCGACGTGGAAGAGGGAACGCGCGAATTGGCGATTCACGATCGCCACCAACGGCGTCTTCGCAGTGTCCGCCAGGCTAAAGCCGCGCCCGCTCAACAGAGGAGTCTCAGCCGCAGTGAAGTAGCCGGGTGAGACGTTATAGAAGTAGGTGTCAAAGGCCTTGTTGGTCGGCTTGAGGTCGGTCGTCTGCGTGGCAAAGACAGAGATGATGCTCGAGTCCCCAAGCGGCGTGCTATTGGCGTAGGCGGCTGCGCTCACCCCGGGAAGGCGCGAGACCAGGTCGAGCACGCGTTGCTGAACCTGCGCAGCGGTGTCGCCCGTGTATCCCGCCTGGCTCAAGTCAAACTTGGTCAACACCGCATTCGCCGGGTGAAAGCCCCGGTCGGTCGCGACGGCCTTGCCCAGCCCACGCAGCGAGACAGCGGCCGCGGTAATGGTGACGCAGCAGAGGGCAATCTGGGCGGCCAGAAGGAAGTCGCGCAGCGCCCAGCGCCGTCCAAGACCTGATGGATTGCCGCCGCTCTTGATGGCGTCGTTTGGGTCGGACCGGAAGATCTGCCCGAGAGGCATGACCCCGAAGAGAAGCCCCGCGACTATCGAGGTGAGAAACGCCATCAGGATGAGCGATGGCTGCGGCTGTACCAGAAACTTCATGGGGTAGTCGGTGGGTGGGTGCCAGCGGGCCAGGCCCGTCAGCGTGATCCAGGAGAGGACGCAGGCACAGACACCCCCCAGGATCGAGATGACGACCGCTTCGACCAGCACCTGGCGAACGACGCGCCAGCGCGTCGAGCCTACGGCCATGCGGATGGCGATCTCGCGGGTGCGGTCAGCGGTGCGCGCCGCGAAGAGGCTGCCCAGGTTGGCGCAGGCAGCAAGCAGCACGATCCCTGCCAGGCCCATAATGCCCGTGAGAAAGCGGCGTGCCGGGCGCCCCAGGAAGTCGCCCACCAGCCCCGGGCGAGCCAGCTTGAACTGCAGCCCCTCCTCCTCCTTGGGGTACTGGCGGGCGACGCGGGCGGCGAGCGTGTCCATCTCTGCCTGTGCCTGGGCGACGGTGACTCCATCCTTCATCCTGGCGATGGGAAAGACGTTCTTCTCCCGGCGGGACTCAAGCCAGTTCACCCCATCGAGCGAGGCCTGGTTCGCGAGAGGAACGAAGATCTCCGGCTGCAGAAATTTTTCCGTGCCGTAGAAGCCCCGCGGCGTGACGCCGACGATGGTGTAGGGATGCTTGTCGATGCGGACCGTGCGCCCGATAACCCCGGGATCAGACGCGAAGTAGGTGCTCCAGGCTGGCCAGGAAAGCACGGCCGCCTGCGAGGCGCCCGGGTGGTCATCGTCTGCCGGCTGCAGCAGCCGCCCCAGCAGGGGCTGAATGCCGGCCACACGGAAGTACTGGCCGCTCACCTCGTCGCCCCAGACGTGCCTGGTGAACCCGTTGGCCTCCACGCCAAAGGTGTTCATGGCGAAGGCCGCAACGGCGGAGAACAGGGTGCCGTGATCGCGAACGTCGCGCACCTCGGGGTAGGAGAACATGGGGTAGCCGAACTCGCGCGGAGCAAAGGTCATCACCCGGTCAGCCTGCGGCAGGTCCAGAGGATGGAGGATCATGGCGTCCAGAACGCCGAAGACGATCACGTTGGCCGAGATGCCCAGCGCCAGGGTTAGGATCGCCGTTAGCGCAAATCCAGGAGACCGGCGAAGCTGCCGTAGGGCGAAGCGCATGTCGTGCAGGAGGTTGTTCATGGTGCCTCCGGAGGCTGCATGAGCCATCCGGTCTACCATCGTGCAATTGCGCGGCCATCGCGCGGACGCCACAAGAGGCTCATTCCAAACAGGAACGAAGCTGCCCTGCGGCTGGCAGTGTCCATTTCATGCGCGGCAGTGTCCGGGTGTGAACAGCGTCGCAACGCGCAGGCTGCGGCTCTCTCAGGCAGCCCGGCGCGCGACCCTCGGGGTATGTTCGACCGGCTGGTTCCGCACCAGGCCCATGTGCAGGCGCGCCGCCAGCCACTCCTCCGCCATCACGGCGGTGTAGGCAGTGACAAAGGGCAGCAGCTCTCCCCAGATGCGCGTCTCGGCCAGGATGGCCCAGACGCACATGAAGGCGAACCAGATAGGAAGCGCCCAGAGCCAGGCTCGAAGCTGCCGGTCGGCCACGAAGCTGCGGCCGAAAAACAGAGACGGCGCCAGGAAGCCAAGCGAGCTAAGCAGCTGCGGGTAGTAGCGCAGGCGCGCAAAGCACCGCAGGTTGAACGGGAGACGGGAGTAGTACTCGGACGCGTTGTGCGCGAAGATGTGGAAGACCACGTGGTGCCACACGGCCCAGTACACCAGCAGCGGCACAACGACGGCCAGCAGCGAGGGCTTGAGCAGGGTGCGCCAGCCAAGCTCGCCCTGCTCGCCGGCCCGGGAGAACATGTAGAAGGGCAGCAATAGCAGGATCGTCTCGCGGTTGAGGGTGGCCACCG
>DASWUY010000013.1:0-6326 GCA_036401435.1 Acidobacteriaceae bacterium
TGGGCGCAGACGGAGTGCGAGCGCTTGACGGGGACGATGGAAAACAGGTCGACTTTGCCGCCGGCCTCGGCGATCTTGATGACAGCTGAGAGCCCGGCCAGTCCGCCGCCTACCACGATGATCTTCGGTGTTGCTGGGGGCATCTGGGCTCCGGGAGCTAGTGTGAGGCCGGCGTGTTGCCGCCGGCGGGCGGTGGCGCCATGGGGCCTTCGATGATCTGGGCAGGGCTCACGTCGGCGGGCGCGTTTCTGTAGCGCGGGCCGACAAAGGCGTACATGCTGGCCAGGCCGATGGCTGCGAGCAGTACGCCGGCAGTGGCGCAGACATAGCCGAAGTTGCGGCGGGCGCGGTCGACCGGAGTGATGCCCCACTTGGCCGCGAAGAGCCACACACCGTAGGCGAAGTGCCAGCAGGTAGCAATCATGGCGACGATATAAATGGCCAGCATCCAGGGGTGCATGAGCTCTACCTGGACCTTGTGAAAGGCAGCGCCGGGATGCTCCGGCAGACTGACGCCTGAGAAGCGCTGGCGCCATACATGCAATGCGATGTAGGCGAGCGCGACGCCCCCGGTCCAACGCTGGGACAGGTACATCCAGTTGCCGGCCCAAGGATAGTAGACGACGTTTGATTTACCGCGCAGCCAGATGTAGACGCCGTAGAGGCCGTGGTAGAGCAGGGGCAGAAAGATGAAGACCCACTCCAGCACGCGCACGAAGGGGAGCGAGTTCAGGAACCGGACCTGCGCGGCGTAGGCGGCGGGGCCCTTGAGGGCTTCAAAGTTCGAGACGAGGTGCTCGACCAGGAAGGCGCCGATGGGCACGATGCCGGAGAGTGAGTGCAGCTTGCGCAGCAGGAAGGAGTGGCCCTGTCCGGCGCGGAGCGGAGCAACGCCAGAGGTCCGTGCGGCTGGTGCGGTGGTTTGGGTGGTGGCCATCAGGCGGCATCCTCAGTCGTCGTAGTGAGTGGAGCTATGGACAGAACGGCGAATGAGGGCGCTCCGGTCAAGGCGTTGCCTGCTTGCAGCGAACACTTCATTATTCTTGGGCGGCAGAGGCAGCGTCAAGCTGATTGGGAAGCGGGTTGAAGCGCTGCGACCCGGCGGCAAGCGGCAGGACTTAGACACAATCAGCCAGCTTGGGCAGCAGCGAGCGCAAGGCATGGCCGCGATGGCTGAGGGCAAGGCGCGTGCCGGCATCAAGGTCTGCCATGGTGCAGCCGAGGGAGGGCAGATAGAAGAGCGGGTCATAACCGAAGCCGCCGGTGCCGCGCGGCGCGGGCAGGATGGAGCCCTCGACGGTGCCTTCCGCCACGGCGAGCGGGGCGCCGTCGCGTGCAGCAACGAGCACGCAGCAGTAGCGCGCGCTGCACGTCTCTCGACCGGCGCGGAAGAAAGGCGCGAGCTGCTGGAGCAGGTGATGGTTGTTGGCCACGTCGGGAGGCAGCCCGTGCGGCGACGCGCCGGCGCGCTCTGCGAAGCGCGCAGAGTAGACGCCTGGGGCGAGCGCGAGCGCGTCGACTTCGAGACCCGAATCATCGGCGAGGACGAGTGCGCCGGGGGCCCGCAGGCTGTAGTAGACGGCCTTGAGGCGGGCGTTGCCGGCAAATGTGGGCTGGTCTTCTTCAGGCGCGGGAATGGAGCCAAGGCCGGGCAGTGGGCGGATGTCGAAGGGCGGGTAGGAGGCTTGGGCGAAGTCGCGCAGCTTGCCGGGGTTGCTGGTGGCGGCGTAGAGGATCATCCTGCACCCAGGAGCGGCGGGTGGAAGCGCGGCTGGTTGAGAGGGCACTGGAGGCAGCGAGGCACGCCGCCGCAGTGGGTCTTGCCGACCATGACGATGAGGGCGTGGAACTCGTTGTAGTGCGCGACGAGCGTGGGCTTGGCGTCGGCGAGAAAGGCCGCGACTGCGAGCGCCTGCACCTCACGGTACCGGGCCGGTTTGGCGATCAGCCCATGGCGCGTCGTCACCCGGCGGAGGTACTCGTCCACGACCATGACCGGCTGTCCGAGCGCATAGAGGGCGATGGCGTCGGCCGTCTCCGGGCCAACGCCGGGCAGCGCAAGCAAGGCTTCGCGAGCGCTCGGGTCCGCGGCCAGGGCGTCGAGCGAACCGGAGTAGTCGCGGTCAAGCAGGGCGATGAAGGCTTTGATCGCGAGTGCCTTGCGCACCATGTAGCCGGAGGGGCGGATGTGCGTGCGCAGCAGCTCGAGGTCAACGGCGCGCAGGCCCGGGACGGTAAGTAGGCCGGCCTCTTCAAGAGCGGCGATGGAGCGCTCGACGTTGCGCCAAGCGGTGTTCTGCGTGAGGTAGGCGCCGACGACCACCTCTATGGGCGTCTTTGCCGGCCACCAGTGCTGCGGGCCATAGGTCGCAGCCAGATGCGTGTACATGGCACGAAGCACTGCTGCGGGATGGTCTTCAGGGCTGCTCACGGCGCGGGGTGTTTTGCGGCGGCCAGCTGCTGCTTCCATCCAAGCAGCTTGGCCTTGAGCGCGGCGGCTTCTGCTTCCGGAATCATGCCCTTGTGCTGATAGAGGATGGAGAGGCTGGTCTGGGCGAGCACGTCCTGCGGGTCGAGGGCAGCGAGTTGCTGGGCGACGGCGATGCCGGCGTCGTAGTCGCGTGTGTCCTGGTGGGCGCGGATGAGGGCGTGCATGGCGTCGAGGAAGGTGGGGTCAAGCAAGAGCGCGCGATGGAGCTGTTCAGCCGCGGCGTGAGGCTGGCCGGCGGCGATGTGGTCGAGGGCCGAGTAGTACAGGGCTTCTGCTTCGGCGCGTGGCGTGGTCACGTATCCAGTTTACGGGTTTACGGGCACTGAGCTGAGCGCAGGGCGACACGCGCGGCGACGGGGGCTAGGTGGCGACGGCCAGCTCTTCTTCAAGCATTTGTTTCTCAAAGAGGCTGGCGTAGTAGCCGCCGCGCGCCAGCAGTTGGTCGTGGGTGCCGAGCTCGGCGATGCGGCCGCCAAGCAGGACGGCAATCTGGTCGGCGTGGCGGATGGTGGAGACGCGATGCGAGATGAGCACGGTGGTGCGACCCTGCATGGCGCGGCCCAGGCCGCTGAGGATCTGCTCTTCGGTGTAGGTGTCGACGCTGGCGAGTGCGTCGTCGAGGATGAGGATGCGGGGCTCGCGGATGAGCGCGCGGGCGAGTGCGGAGCGTTGTTTCTGGCCGCCGGAGAGGGTGAGCCCGCGTTCGCCGATGGCGGTCGAGAAGCCGGCGGGAAACTCTTCAAACTCGCGGCGGATGTGCGCGGCTTCGGCAGCCGCAAGCAGGTCGGCTTCGCTGGCATCGGGACGGCCGAGGGCGATGTTGTCGCGGATGGTGGAGGAGAAGAGAAAGGTCTCTTGCGGCACGTACCCCAGGTTGGCGCGCAGGGTATCGATGGGGTAGGCGGTGATGGGGCGGCCGTCGATGCGCACGCTCGAGGGCGGCGCATCATAAAGGCGGGCGATGAGGCTGGCGAGGGTGGACTTGCCGGCGCCGGTGGGTCCGACGAGGGCGAGGCTGGAGCCGGCAGGCACGTGGAGCGAGATGCCGTGCAGCACCTCGGGAGCGGAGCCCTGTGGTACGGAGCCCTGGGGTACAGGGTAGGAGAAGTGGAGGTCGTCGAAGTCGAGGGTGCCTTCAAGCACGATGCCGGCAAGAGCAGGGTCGGCCTGAGCGTCGTCGATGGTGGGGACGGCGGAAAGCAGCTCGCGGATGCGCACGATGGAGGCTTTGCCGCGCTGCACCAGGTTGACGACCCAGCCGAGCGCGATCATGGGCCAGGTGAGCATGACGGTGTAGGTGGAGAAGGCGACAAAGTCTCCGACGGAGATGCGGTGCGAGAGGACCTCGTGCCCGCCGACGAGCAGGACGATAACCATGGCCAGGCCGAGGAGGAACTCAAGCGTAGGCCAGAGCATGCCCATAAGCTGGACCAGGTGCAGGCCGCGGCGGATGTATTCGCGGTTGGACTTTTCAAACGCGGCGATCTGGGCATCTTCCTGGGCAAAGGCGCGGACCAGGCGGGCGCCGGAGAAGTTCTCCTGGGCCTGGGCGGAGATGTCGGAGAACATGGCCTGGATGCGCTCAAAGCGATCGTGGATGCGTCGACCGAGGGCCTGGACCAGGATGGAGGCAAGCGGCAGCGGGGCGAGCGCGACCAGGGTAAGGAAGGGCGAGATGCGCAGCAGGAAGTAGAGCGAGCCAAGGGTGAACAGGATGGTGTTGGCGCTGTACATGATGGCCGGCCCAAGGAGCATGCGGACGGCGTTGAGGTCGTTGGTCATGCGCGCCATGATGTCGCCGGTGCGGTGTTCCTGGAAGTAGGCGGGTGGCTGCTTCTCAAGGACTGAGAAGAGGTCGTTGCGGAGGTTGAACTCAATGTCGCGCGAGATGCCGATGATGATCCACCGGGTAAGGAAGAGGAAGACGCCCTTGGCGGCGGCCAGGGCCACGAGCATGCTTGCGTAGAGGAAGATCTTGTGCTGGGTAACGCCGCGGTCCATGTCGTCGATGGCGAGGCGGATGACCTGCGGGAAGAAGATCCAGATGGCGTTGCTGAGCACGGTCGCAATGGCGCCCCAGACAAAGGTGCGCCGGTAGCGGCGGAGGTAGGGCGCGAGCGGCTTGAACTCTTCCAACAACGGGGATGGCTCCTTGAGCGAGGCGCGTGCGGCTAGGTGCGGGTGCGCAGCAGCAGGTAGCTGCCCGCAAAGGCGAAGAGCAGGTCAGGAGACCAGGCGGCGAGGAAGGCAGGCAACATGTTGACGTTGCCCATGGCCTCAAACGTGCCCGCGACCATGTAGTAGACGATAGCCACACCGATGGCCACGCCGATGCCGGCCAGCGACCCGCTGCGACCCATGGAGAGCGCGAACGGAACGGCGAGCACGGCCATGACCAGGGTGATGAGCGGGTAGGCAAGTTTGTGGTTGAGCTGGACGCGCAGCCGCATGGTGTCAAAGCCGCTCTGGCGCAGGTCGCCGATGTAGCGCTGCAGCTCGACAAAGCTCATCTCGGAGGACTGGCGGGTCTCTTTCTTGAAGTACTGCGGGGGCTCGTGCAGGTTGTCGAGCGTGGCGACCTGGAAGGTCTGGTAGCTTCTGATCTCGTCGCCGGCAAAGTCGCGCTCCCAGCCATGCTCGAAGACCCAGGTATGCAGGTTGGGCTCCCAGTGCGCGGAGCTGGCAAAGACGCGGCGTGAGAGGGTGAAGGTGCCGGGCTGGAACTCAAACAGGGTGATGTTGGCGAAGCTGTCCTTGTCCGGATCGAAGAACTGGTAGTAGAAGATGTGGCTGGGCTGGCCGGGTTTTTCGATGCCGAAGATCCACTTCTGGTCGGGCCGCTCAAAGGTCTGGGCGGGGCGACCCTTGATGATCGAGCGGAGCGCCTCCTGCCGTCGGTTCGCCTGCGGGATGTAGAGCTCGTCGAAGGAGAAGAGGGCGACCGCGAGGACGGAGGCGATGGCCAGGATGGGGATCACGATGCGGTAGACGCTGACCCCGGTAGCCTTCATGGCGGTGAGCTCGTTGGATCGGTTGAGGCCGCCGAAGACCACCAGCACGGCCACGAGCACGCTGAGCGGGGCGATGGTGTAAACCATGCTGGGGGTCAGGTTGATGAGGTAGGCCCCGACCGTGATGAAGGGCGAACGGTTGCGGATGATGTCGCCCAGCAGCTCAAAGAAAGTGAAGAGCAGCAGCAGCATGACGAAGGCGATCAGGACCATGGCAAAGGTCTTGAGGAACTCGCGAATGACGTACTCATCGAGGATCAGGGGGAAGTGGCTGCGGGTGTGGCGTTCACGGGGCGGCCGGGCGGGGGTCGGGCTCTGGCCGGTGGCCGGCACGGCAGAGAGGGTGAGCGGATCGGCCTGCGTGTGGAAGGGCAGTTTGAAGGCGGGCAGGGAGGGCAGGCTTCCGCCCACGCGACTGAGCCGCTGCAGCAGCAGGAGTCCGCAGCCGCCAAAGATCAGGTTGGCGCCCCAGACGCCGAGCAGCACCGGGATCTTGTCCTGTCGCGCGAGGGCGACGCCGGTAGAGGAGAGGAAGTAGTAGACGAAGACGAGGACGATGGCGAGGACAAAGCCGCCGCTCTTGCCGCCGCGCCTGGAGCTCATACCGAGGGGCACGCCGACCAGCATCAGAACCAGGCAGGCAGCCGGGTAGGAGTAGCGCTTGCCGAGCTCGATGCGGTACCAGCGGCCGTTTGGACCGCGTGCACGGCGCTCCAGTTCACGGGTGTCGAGCGAGTTGACCGGGGAGGCGTTCCGTCCGGTGCGGGTATCGTCCTCGTTGCCTGAGACCAGCGGCAGGTCGGTCTGGGCAAAGGTGGAGACAT
>DASWUY010000014.1:0-2032 GCA_036401435.1 Acidobacteriaceae bacterium
GCAAGACGGGTCGAGCGATCAACGTCAAGAAGGGCCAGTTTGTTGCGCCGGGCGACATGACGCATGCGGTAGAGAAGATTCGCACCACGGGCAACGAGCGCATCTCGCTGACGGAACGAGGAACCACGTTCGGCTACGGGAACCTGGTCGTCGATATGCGCTCGCTGGGAATCATGCGCGGGCTTGCGCCGGTCGTCTTCGACGGGACGCACTCGGTGCAGATGCCTTCTGCGGCGAACGGGGTCTCGGGCGGGCAGCCGGAGTTTATCCCCCTGCTCGCACGGGCAGCCGTTGCGGCGGGGATTGATGGCATCTTCCTGGAAGTGCATGATCATCCCGAGCAGGCGAAGTCGGATGGGGCGAATGCGCTCCATCTGCGTGACCTGCGTTCGTTGCTGGAGACCCTGTTGGCGCTGCATGCCTGGGCGCCGCGCCGTACTACTGTTTAGAGGGCCGAAGCGCTCGCTGCGTTCCGCGGACCGGCACAAATCCACGAGGATGTTTTGCACGCAAAAAAAAGGCCCCTCGGGTGAGGGGCCAATCTGCCTTGGTTCTCTCGTTTTAGTCGAGAGCTGGTGCGCGGCTGAGCAGGCTACTGGGTAGCCTGGCTCGCTGCGCCGGCTGTCGCCGGCGTGTTGGAAGCCGCTAAACTGTTTTGCATCACGCTCACGCGCACCGCGTTCCCGGGTGCCGGTGCTGCGCCATCCTGCGGCTTGGCGTTGCCGAGCGCCAGGAGGTGGATGCGATAGACGGGAATCTGGTGTTCGGTGACAAGGTAGCGGACCACTGCGTCAGCCATGTGCTGTGAGCTTTGGATGCCGGCCTCTCCGCGAGCGCGCGAGTAACCCTCCACTTCAAGCACGTAACCCTTCTGCCCCTGCAGCTGTGTTGCAATCTGATCAAGCGCAAGCTTAGCACGAGCATTCAGCGTGGTCTGCCCGGGGCGGAACACAAGCTCCGTATCATTCACCTTCTGGTACTGGTCAAGGTTCGAAACGGTGGCGTTGAGCTGGTCGGTGCGTCCGCTGGCCTGCTGCGCCAGCTGTTGTGCCTGGCCGGCAGTGGTGGTCGCGCCGGTTGCCGTTTGGTTCGCCTGGTCGGCAGTGGACTGGGCCTGATGGATGCCGGCTGCGGTGCGCGCGTCCAGATCGCGGATGTCGCGCCCGTTCTTGGCTTGGAGCTGATCGAGCTCGTTCAGCTGATCCTTGACCGGATCGAGCTGCCGCTTCACCCACTTCTTGCGGGCAAAGGGGTTCATGTGGCCCCAGAAGCCTTCCTTGGACTGAGTGGAAAGAGGATGACCGGTGGCATAGGTGCTGGAATCGGAGGGGTTCATACTGCCGCTCGCCTGCGCGTTTGCAGAGGCGGGCGGAGCGCTTTGCGCACACAAGGGCGCTGCAAGCGACAGGGCGAGGAGAGCCGTCGCCAGGGAGCGAGGGGTAAGACGCAGGGGGGCTTGTTCCATCGGCTTCGAGATTCCTTCCAGAGCGCAGAGATCAGGCAGGCAGCCTGAAACGTCCGGCTCTCGCTGAGAGAGGTTAGAGCACGTGAAGGACCAATATCGCACTGGACCGCGGGTGAAAGGGTAAGCTGCCTAATTTCAACTCTATAAGGCAGAGCAAGGGGGTGCGAGCGCGAACTGCTGCGCGGCGGAGCCAGGTATCCATGTCGTACACCGGGAGCAATCGTGTATTTCTTACCTGATTACTTCGCCTCCACCGCGATGATGCGGACTTCAGGGTACTGCTGATCCCAGCTGTCGGTCACGTGGTCGAAGATCAAGCGGAAGTCGCGCGCATCGCCGGGACGCAGCGGCGCTGCCCGCACCGGCTGCGTATCAATATAGGGTTCGCGCGTGCGGATGAGGTTGAGGGGCATAGTCTCCTTCTGCGCGAGGAGACCGGTGGCGTCGTGGAAACCGACCTGCACCGTGATGGCCCGAACGGTCTGGCCGCCCCGGTTGGTGATCTGGCCATCGAGATAGGTTACCTTGCCGCCGGACAGATTTGATGACTCGCTCATCTGAATGTGG
>DASWUY010000015.1:0-4700 GCA_036401435.1 Acidobacteriaceae bacterium
TACAGCGGTTCCGGTCCAGCTCGAGGAACGGCGCGAACCCACCTACGGCACGATGGGCAAATTTCTGGGATATTAACTTTCCCCGCTTTTACCAAGCTCCCCCGGCCCGGGGAGATGTGGCTGCGAAGCTGCATTTCTCCGGAGTTTCTCTCTACCCAGACGCCAGAAAAAGAACCCACTCGACAGCGCTAAGATTGTGGCGGAGGTTGGCCATGACGAGACGCGCTGGGAGCGCAACTCTTATCCTGCTGCTGGTGCTGGGCTATGCCATGAGAGGGGGCGCGCAGGATGGCAAGCAGCAGCGCATCGCAGACCTGGCCTACCGGGCGGAAATGGCGCATGAAGGCAACGACTGCACGGACTCCACCACCCTGGAAGACCGCAACGAGTGCCTGAACGACGTTCGCGTGGAAACCTATAAAAACTACACACAGTTTTTCAGCGCTCTGCGGGAAGCACTGATCGAAGACTCCCCGAACGATGCGAACGCCCTGGCGCTCGATGGCACGGATGTGGTCTTCGAGAAATACCGGGCCACGGCCTGCGACGCCATGGTGAAGGTTTACGACCTGGGAACGATCAAGCATCCGGGATCCACGCAGCCCAATGCGCGGACCCGGTGCCTGATTCAATTAACGCGCGGCCGCATGCGCGATCTGAAAGAGCTGTATGCGGCCACACTTTAGTATTTGTTGCTAGCTGCAGCCGCTGGTCGAGCCGCAGCTCATGCATCGGTAACAACTGCCGTTGCGAACCATGATGGCGCCGCAGGTGTGGCAGCTGGGCGCGTCGCCCATGTCGTACATGTCCTTCATGGCGTCGGCGGCGTGGTAGGTGCCGCGATCTTCGGTTCGGGGTGTGGACGGCTTGGGTGAGCTGGATAAGCTGGACGAGCTAGCGGAGGCGGTGACTGACTCGACGATGCCGCCCTGCGGAGCGGAGGTGGCGCCCATGCCGCGGGCGGGGGTGTGCTGGTCCGGGGTGAGGGCGGGGCTGCTGCCACCCCCCCGACCTTGCTCAAGGTGCTGGCTGCTCGCGGCTGCGCCACCTTGCTCGTCGGCAGGCTGGCCATTGCGGAAGTAGATGCCATCGTCAGAGAGCGTGCCGGCGACCGGGATGGCGCCGGGTGCGCCTTTGACGCCTGCGCCGTAGGCTGCCTTGTTCTCGGGGTGCAGCCCGGAGAAGAGGCTGAGCTGGGTTCCGGAGAGGAAGCGCAGCTCGAGCCAGCGGAAGAGATAGTCCATGATGGATTTCGCGTAGCCGAGCGTCTCTGAGCCGGTCCAGCCGGAGGGCTCAAAGCGCGAGTGCGCGAACTTCTCGCAGAGGACCTTGAGCGGCACGCCGTGCTGGAGTGCGAGCGAGATGGCGGTTGCGAAGGAGTCCATGAGGCCGGAGACGGTGGACCCTTCCTTGGCCATCTTGATGAAGATCTCGCCGGGCGCGCCGCTGGGGTAGAGGCCGACGGTGATGTAGCCCTCGTGGCCGCCGATCGAAAACTTATGGGTGAGCGAGGCGCGTTCATCGGGCAGACGGTGGCGCACGGCCCGGGGAGGCGCCTGCGCGGCGTGCAGGTCGCTGCGGGCGGGGTCAGCAGCAGCTGCGGCGAGCGCGGCAGCGGTGCGTAGCGCTGTGAGTTCCTGTTCGCTGGTGGCGGAGGCTTCTGCTAGCCCGCGCAGAGCGGCGAGCTCCTGCTCGAGCGCTAGAATCCGCGTCTCGGACAGCGTGTGCGCTGCGGTGCTCGCTTCAGAGACAGCCTCGGTCCTGCCGGTGCCGCTGGCTTTGGCCTTGTCCCCGTCTGAAACATTCAAGGGCTGCGCGCCCTTGGACCCATCGCGATAGATGGCGACGGATTTTAGGCCAAGGCGCCATGACTCGAGGTAGGCGTCGGCAACATCCTCAACCGTCGCATCGTGGGGCAGGTTGACCGTCTTTGAGATCGCGCCCGAGAGAAAAGGCTGGGTCGCGGCCATCATCTTGACGTGGCCGCCGGGCAGGATGGACCGGGTCCCTTTGGAGGGCTTGAAGGAGCAGTCAAAGACGGCGAGGTGTTCGGCCTTGATGCCGGGTGCGCCTTCAATGGTTCCCGTCGCGTCGATGTAGGAGACGATCGCGTCCACCTCGCCGTGGCCGTAGCCGAGCTTGAAGAGCGCGGCGGGCACGGTGTTGTTGACGATTTTGATCATGCCGCCGCCGACGAGCTTCTTGTATTTGACGAGGGCGAGGTCCGGCTCAATGCCGGTGGTGTCGCAGTCCATCATGAAGCCGATGGTGCCGGTGGGCGCGAGCACGGTCACCTGCGCGTTGCGGTAGCCATGCTTCTCGCCGTGCGCGAGTGCCTTGTCCCAGCAGTCCTTGCTGGCGGCGATCAGCGCGTCGAGGCCGGGAGCTGTGAACGGCTCTTTCGAGCTTTGGGACTTGCCGATCTTGTTTACCTCGGCGCGGTGCATGCGGATGACGTCGAGAAAGGGTTCGCGATTGACGTAGAAGCCGGGGCACGCGCCGCCTTCGCGCTCGCCCTCGGTCAAGGAGGTTGCAGAGGCGATGCGGGGAGCCTTTTCGGCCAGGCGGGCGGACTGCAGGTAGGCCTCGCCGCACATGATGGCGGTAAGCGCCGCGGCAAAGTCCCGCCCGGCGTCCGAGTCATAGGGCAGGCCGAAGGCCATAAGCAGCGCGCCCAGGTTGGCGTAGCCCAAACCGAGTGGGCGGTAGTCATGCGAGTTGCGGGCGATGGCCTCGGTGGGGTAGCCGGAGTTGTCGATCAGGATGTCCATGGCGGTGATCATCACGTCGACGCCGCGGCGGTAGCTTTCGATATCAAAGGTGCCGCCTGCATCGACAAACTTCATGAGGTTGAAGCTGGCCAGGTTGCAGGCCGAGTTGTCGAGGAACATGTACTCGGAACAGGGATTGGAGGCATTGATCCGGGCGGTGTTCTTGGAGGTGTGCCAGCGGTTGATGGTGGTGTCGTACTGCATGCCCGGGTCGCCGCACTGCCAGGTGGCCTCGGCGATCTTGTGCATGATCTCGCGGGCCTTGTACGTGGCGACGGGTGCGCCGTCCTTGACGGCGCGGGTGGAAAACTCCCCATCCCGCTCGACCGCGTGCATGAACTCGTCGGTGACCCGGACGGAGTTGTTCGCGTTCTGGAAGAAGATGGACGAGTAGGCCTCGGAGTCAGGCCCGGAAGAGCCGTCGTATCCCTCGCGCATGAGGGCCCAGGCCTTGGCTTCCTCTTTCATCTTGCATTCGACAAACGGCAGGATGTCGGGGTGCTCCACGTTGAGGATGACCATCTTGGCGGCGCGCCTGGTCTTGCCGCCGGACTTGATGACGCCGGCGAAGGCATCGAAGCCGCGCATGAAACTGAGCGGCCCGGACGCGGTGCCGCCGCCCGACAACTGCTCGGTCGAGCCGCGCAGCGTAGACAGGTTGGTGCCGGTGCCGGAGCCCCACTTGAAGAGCATGCCCTCGGTCTTGGCGAGGGTGAGGATGGAGTCGAGCGAGTCTTCGACGGCGTTGATAAAGCACGCCGAGCACTGCGGCTTGCGGTAGCCGGTGACCGAAAACTCTACCGCGCAGGTGTGCTCGTTCCAGTGCCAGTTTTGTGCGTCGGAGTGTGGCTCGAGGCGGTCGCAACCCACGTTGAACCAGACGGGCGAGTTGAAGGCGACTTTCTGGTTGACCAGCAGGTGGACCAACTCATCGTGGAAGATGGCCGCATCTTCCGGCGTCTGGAAGTAGCGGCCGGCCATGCCCCAGTCTCGCACCGTCTCGGCCACGCGGGAGACGAGCGCGCGCACGCCGCTCTCACGCTCGGAGGTGCCTACCTGCCCATGCAGGTACTTGGAGGCGACGATGTTGGTGGCGGTCATGGACCAGTCCACCGGCACTTCCACATCCTTCTGCTCGAAGATCGTCTTGCCCATAGCGTCGGTGATCGCGGCCGTGCGGCGCTCCCACTGCACCTGGTCGTAGGGGGAGATGTCGGCGGTCGAGAAGTGACGCTTGAAGGTGAGGGCAGCGCGGGTGGCGACGCTCTGGAGGGCGGAATCGGATGCGGTCTGGGCCATGGAAGCTCCTTGGTGGGATGGGGATGGTGCTCGGGTTCAGGGGTGGGCAGTGGGGCTACGGCACGCTCAAGCTGATCCGGGGGGAACAGCGCTGCATCGGAAGGTAGGCCCTACATGTGGGCCAAGTCAATCTGCAACCACTATATCTGGTATTAACTTTCGATGTTCGAGGGGTCGACGGCGATTCCTTGCTGACCCTTCCTGAGGCTACGCGCGGCCTGGTGCGGAGGCAAGCGGCGGCTGTGGAAAGGCGGTGCGAGTCTACGCCGGCTGGTCGTTACTTTAGATTGGCGAGCCGTTGACGGGCGCTCCAGTAACCGGCTGTCGCCAGCACCTTGGTCCTGGTTCCGAGCGGAAGCTGGCTTAGGAATTTGCCGGCAAAGGGCTTGTAGTCACCTTCAGGGCCCCCGGCCACCCAGCACATGCCCAGCCCGCGCGAGAACAAGGTGGTGGCGAGCCGGTGGAGCTCGGGAAACTTTTCATAGAGGCAGATGCCGGTGAGCACCCCGGTGACGCCCATGATGTGGTCGCGGCCGGTGCGGCGATGGGTGTAGGCATTGTCGCCATGGATGCGCTGGAGGGTGAGCTCTTCGCCGGTCATCCAGCCCTCGGCGAGGCCGAGCGCGACCA
>DASWUY010000016.1:0-13063 GCA_036401435.1 Acidobacteriaceae bacterium
GCAACCAGGTTGTAGGTGGTCTCGCACTTGGGGCATGCCAGCGGCGTAGACAGCCACCGGTGCAAGGCGCCACCGGGAAGGCTGCCTACCGGTTCGGCCCCGGAGCGAATGGCCGCGATCTTTAGATGCATACGTTGCCTAGCGTAACAGGCGGGGCCAGTCGGCCGGGCTCGCCCGCGGGTGCCGCTCCGGCGCTGGTGCATCCAAACCGTTGAGCTTGGCGGAGGTCAGGAACGGAGACGAGGACATGGAAGACACCAGGACCCTGATCGAGCAGGCGTACGCGGCCTTTAACCGGCGGGACATGGAGGCAGCATGCGCACGGATGACCGAGGACGTAAGCTGGCCCCGCGCTTCCGAGGGTGGCAAGGTTGTTGGCAAGGACGAGATCCGCGCCTACTGGGCGCGGCAGTGGGGCGAGTTCGATCCCCATGTCGAACCTGTTCAAGTGACTGAGGCAGAGGACGGCAGGATCCGCGTCAGGGTGCGCCAGCTCGTCAAAAGCCTTGCAGGCGAGGTTCTTTCTGACAGCGAGGTCCTGCACGTGTTCACGCTGAGGAACGGGCTGATCGCGGCTATGGACCTTGGAGAGGACGCGGGTACGCCGGCCGGTCCGTCCGCCGCCTTCACGCATTGATCCTGACGCGTCCTCGAGCGTCGACCAGGGTCGCAGCGGCACTGGCGACAAGCAGACTTTCCTTTGCGCTCTGCAGGGACGCGCGGCGCTGCGCTGATTCCGCTTGCGCCGCTCCAGACACAACTCCATAATGATCCCCGCCGGCCACCCCCTACTCCAGGCCTGCATGCACCAAGGAGCGCCATGGCCAACCCGTGGAATGGCAAGCTCGTCCTCCAGGCGTTCTGGTGGAACTGCTGGAACCAGGAGTATCCCGCGGACTGGTACACCTTTCTGGCCAAGCTTGCGCCGCGGCTGGCGGCCATGGGCTTTGACGGCATCTGGACGCCGCCGCCCTGCAAGGACACAAGCGCCATCAACAACATGGGTTACTCTCCTTATGATTATTACGACCTGGGCAGCAAGTTTCAGAATGGTGCGACGGGAACGCGCTTCGGCACGCAAGACTCCTTGCTGCGCATGATTGCGGTGGCGCATGCGAATGGCCTTGAGGTGTACCCGGACATCGTGCTGGACCATTGCGACGGGGGCGCGCCCGATCCCTCGGCGCCGGAAGGTTGGAATGACACGCGGTATGCCTTTGCCGGCTTCGGTGGCCCGGAGACAGGACGATGGCCCCGATCTTGGCTCGACTTCCACGCGAACCCTGTTCACTCCGCGCTCTCGGGAGACTGGTCTGTCTCCTCCTTTGGCGACGATATCTGCTACCAGGGCAGCTGCAGCGACACCGGGAGCGCGGACGGAAACTGCTACATGCGGAGGCAGGCCCGCGCCTGGCTGACCTGGTTCGTGGGGCAGACGGGAGTGGACGGCTTCCGCTTCGACGATGTAAAGGGCTATCCGCCAGAGGTGGTTGAGGACCTGCTCTACAACGCGATGGGGGAGCGCCGCGACTACTTCTGCGTAGGCGAGTTGGTGACGGGCGAATCCTCTGAGGCGGACGACTGGGCGTCGGCGACGCTCAACCGCGCAGGCACCTTTGACTATCCTTTCCGTGACGCGCTCTATGACCTCGTCGCGTCCAACGGCTACTTCGACGTGGGCACTCTGCCGGGAAAGCAGCAGCAGAACCGCTTCAAGACAGTGCCCTTCGTCAACAATCACGATGTGTATGCCGGCGCCTACTGGGACTCTTCGAACGCCAACGCCAGCGACCATACCGGCCATGCGCAGAATGGCGACGAGCATACCGGCGGCAGCATTGATCCCGACAACCCGCGTGCGCAGTTGGCCTATGCGCTTGCCTGCACGGTGGATGGAAGCCCGCAACTGTTCTATGACGACCTCTTCCTGAACTTTCCGCCGCAGCGTGGCAGCACCGCCGCGGATGCGCTGCCCACGCGACCGTACCTCGAAAACCTGGCATGGTGCCATCAGAAGCTGGCCTTCAAGAGCGGCGATTACTTCGTGCGGTACCAGGGATCGCAACAGCTGCTGATCCTGGAGCGTGGAGCGCGCGCGATCGTGGCCATCAACAATGACGGCGGCGCCTGGCATGCGGCGTGGATCGCCACCGCCTTTATGCCAGGCACGCGGCTGCATGACTACAGCGGAGGGCGGCCGGATGAGCTGGAGGTGAATGGCGATGGCTGGGTGGAGATTGCGGTGCCACCGCTCTCCTACGCGGTGTGGGGGCCGGCTGGCGTTGCGGGCGGGTTTTCGCCCGCTTCTCGACGCACCGTGCAGCAGTTCGAGATGGACGACGATCTGGGCGATAGCCAACCCGGGGGAAGCGGCTATGGCGGCAAGCTTCAGCCCGGAACCTACCGCACGGCAGGCGCCATCTGGCCGGCTGCAGGCTCTTCAGTGTCGGTGGAGGTGTACTCCGATTCGCCGCAGCAGGTGGATGTGCAGATCAAGGTGCCGGGGAGCGTGCTCCCGGTCGAGGGCTGCGGGAGGGCGTCAGCGCAGCAGTCGTTTTCGCTTTCCTTTGCTGTTGCGGCGGAAGGGTGGCATTTGCTGACGGCAAGGCTGGCTGCGGCCGGGGCCCCCGCCGCACGGGTTTACGTGAAGGTAGAGTACCTGGGGCCTGCGGAGTCCACGCTCTTCTAGGGCCGCCGTGACGAGCGGCCTTATCCGGTAGCTAGAGCAAGCAGCGCATCGAGTGGGAGCGCGGTGTTCGACTCGGCGCCGCGGGCAATCGAGGGGCCGATAAGAATGGCATCCGAGTGCCCCTCAAACCACGCCAGAAACGAAGAACGGTCCGAGCCGGGCAGGCGCTGCTGGTTGATCCACTGATAATACGCAGCCATGTCTGCATCAATGATGGAGCCGACTGGATCGAGCTCCGGCTTGCCTGGCTGGCTGGAGAGAAGCTCGTTCATGGGCCTCTGCCGCTGTCGGGGCGCGAAGCGGACCACGAGTGTGAGGGCCTGCGCCCGGCGGAGCACCTCGCGAGCGGCCCACTGCGCAAAGGTGGTGCTGAAGATCTGGGTGCCGGAACCCTCCGTCAGAAGCTTCAACTGGAAGGCTTGGAGCAGCGGATCGCCTGCCATGCCCAGGTCTCGTGGTGACAGCTGCGCAAGGTGCGTTCGCAGCTCCTCGGGCCCCATGCCCGGCTTGCTGATCTGGCTCTGCATGTTCCTCAGCAGCGCGTTGCGCGCTGGTTCGAGCCCCGTGTAGGAGACGGTCGTGAGCAGGGGGCTCGAGCTCGCCGCGTCCCCGCCATCGACATACCAGTGCGCGTACGAAATGGGATGGGCCTGGGCGCGGCTTGCGGCCACCTGCAGCAGCTTCTCCAGGCCGCGGTCGGGGATGACCTTGTGGAAGTAGGTGCCATGCTCCCGCAGGTTCGCGAACAGAGGGCTGTCATAGCTTGCGACGCCTTGCCCGAGGATGGCGATGCCCAGCCTGCGCAGGGGCGGTGGCTGCGCCGGCAAGGCGCTGCTCAGGCGATCTCCGTAGGCAGTGGCTGCGGCCCGGAACGCGTCCAGCTGGTGCGTGCTCCACAGGTAGGCTGAGAGTTGTTCGAGGAAGAGGCCGGGCTGGTTGACCCAGTCGGAGTGCTCCAGTGCGGGCGAGAGCCGCAGCTGCGAAAACGCACCCAACCACTCGAGGCTCTGGGCAGGCGTCAGGCTGCTGAGATGCGCGAGTTCCGCATCGATCGAGGCTCGCTCCGCAGGGAACCTGGCGTCGTAATCGATCAGCTCCCGCAGCAGGCTGGGGAGAAAAGCCAGGGGCAGCCGCTGCAGCACCTCAAGGTGCGCGAGAGCCAGTCGGGCCGCGTCTGGTGGGTATCGCTCGAAGCTGTCGGCCTTGAGGCTGCTGGGCAACATGGGCTAGAGCAACTCGCTGATGGGGCGGCCTTGTGAGAGGTTGGGAGAAAAGCCCATCATGGCCCCTAGGGTTGGAACGAGATCAATGGACTGGACGGGACGATCGTAGAGCACACCCTCGCGAACACCCGCGCCGAGCGCCATCATCCACGTGGTGCGAGACGCGGTGTCGCCGGTGCGGTGATGCTGGAAACCATTGCCGCCCGCATCTCCGTCGGCGTCGCGTCCGAAGTCCGGAAGGATGAACAGGGTGGTATTGCCCGCATACTCGGGATTCGCCTGCACCGCGCCCCAGAGCTCGGCACACAGCCGGTCAGTGCGCTGGATCGCCTCCACGTAGAGAGAGTAGGCGCCGGAGTGTGCGATATCGATATCATGCATGGTGATCCACAGCAGGCTGGGCGACTCGCGCTCCATCAGCCGCTTGGCAATGTAGACGGAAAGCTCGTCGGGGCTGGAGAGGCTACGCGCATGGCTGGTGAAGTCGGCAACTGAGAGCTTGAGGATTCTGTCGAGTTGCTCCAGTTCGACTTCGCCGCCCTCAATGCGCGGGGTGTAGAGCGGGGTCTCGTAGTTGTCGTGCAGCAGGTGTGCGTAGTCTCCCATGCCTTTGGCTGCCGCAGCCAGCAGGTGCTTGGGCAGGATGACGCGCGCGCCGGTGCCCGGACCATAGGAGCGGTAGTCGCTCTCGCCGATGCGCGCGAACCCGTTGCTGGGGGCGACCACCCAGGTGTTCGAGGTAGGGCGGTTGAGTCCCTTGCGAAAATATTCAAAGACGGTTGGGTGCTCGGGCGGGACTGCGGCGAAGTTGTTCAGCGTCTCATAAACGCCCGTCGCGAGGCTGGCCGTTGCAACGTAATGACCCAGGATTCCGTGATTCATCATCTGGGTGAAGAAGGTGGACTGCGGAGCAAGCTCATGGAGCAGGTGCGGAATGTTGTGCTGACCGGCGGGCGCGAAGGTCTCCTGGTCGCGAGCGCCACCGCCAAAGGTGACCACGATCACCTTGCGCCGCCTGGCGGAAGCCTCTCCGTGGACAAACGGGCTGCCGCTCACCAGGGCCGAACCGAGCGCGAGGCCGGCCGCGCCGCGCAGAAACTCGCGCCGCGAATGACCGAGGTGCCGCGCCAGCTGATGCCCTGTCAGTCCGGAGGGCGGCAGGCTGGGCAAGCTCATCCTCAGTGGTTGAGGCGGACGAGACTCCGGGCCATGTCTCCCGCAATCATGGCCGTTTGAAGAGAGAATGGGCGGACGGGTCATGGCTTGGCCGAGGACGTACCAGTGGTGGCAACGACGAACTGTTGCACTTCAGCTCTCTCCTTGTCGACCTGTGCCTGATGCTGGGACTGCAGTTTCTTGTAGAGCTCGAACTCGTCCTGCGCTTTGTCCTTCTGGGCTGCGTGCACGTAGTACTGGGCCAGCCGGTAGTGAGCGTCGGGCAGGTTGCGGTCAAGCTCCAGGGCGCGCTGGTACTGCGGCAGGGCTTTGGCATACTCGTGCTGCTCGTTGTAAAGAATGCCGAGTTGCAGGTGGGCCTCCGGGAGCGTGTCGTCAAGAGCGATGGCCTGCTTGAGCAGCGACTCGACCCGAGCGTAGTCGACCGTGGGGTTCTCAAGCCGCCTGCCCTTCCACAGACTGATCGCGTAGTAGTACTGCGCAAGCGCGTTCGCGGGCTCCAGCTCCGCGTATCGGCGGAAGCGCTCGATCACGTCTGCGGCCTGGTTCGGAGAACTGAGGTAGGCCTTGGAGAGGAAAAGATAGCAGCGCGGGTCCCGCGGGCTGAGATCGGACGCCGCGAGCAGTGAGGCGATCGACCTCTCATACTCGCCGCGCGAGTAGAGCGACATGCCCAGCCCGATGCGCAGGCGGGGCGAGTCAGGATAGCGCTCGACAGCATGCTCAAAGACCTGGATGGCCGGCTCATAGGTGCGATGCAGCAGCAACTCGCTGGCCCACACAAAAAGATTGTCCTCGCTGGGGTCCAGACGCACCGCTGTTTCGTACTCCCTGGCTGCTTCAAGGAATCTGCCTTCCTTCTCGTCGATGCGGCCGAGCAGGTTGTGGCGCTCTCCTGTGTCCTGGCCGGCTGCCAGGCCTTCCGCCTGCTGCCGGGCCTCTGCGACCCTGCCGGTCAGCAGATAGGCAAGCGCCAGGTCATAGGTGTTCCCGTAGGCTGCCGGTCGAAGACGTTGCGCTTGTTCGAGCAAGGGGACAGCATCCGCGAGGCGGCTCGAGGCCAGGTAGATCTCGGCAAGATTGTGCTTGGCCTCGTAGTCTGCAGGATCCAGCTCGAGCGCCTTATGGCATTGCTGCTCTGCTTCGACCGACTTGCCCTGGTGGAGCAGAGCGGTGGCGAGGTTTGTTCTCGCGGCGGCCGAATCCGGCTTGAGGCGGACAGCGGCCTGGAACTGCTCGACGGCTTCTGCGGTCCTGGACTGCACGCCGTAGGTGAGCCCCAGCAGCTCGTGTATCTCGAAGTTCTGTGGCAGCTTGACTGCCAGCGGCTCCAGGTGTGCGGCAGCCTCAGGATAGCGGGCGGCGTTGTATTCGGTGAGCGCGGACTGGAACTGCTGCTCGAGCGAGGCCGGCGTTGCCGCTTCAGCCTGTGCGACGGTGCAGGCAAATAGCGACCCGAGCAGCACGAGCATCGACCTGTGCGCAGCGCTCAATCTCCACCCCAGGCATGAACCCGTAGACCGCTTGCCCTATGTTACTCGAGCGACAACAACCGAGGCGAGCAAGCGAGACTGTTGTAAACCAAAATACCCTGGACGCCGCAGCGTCCAGGGTATTTTGCGCGCCGCACCGAGCGGCGGGCTTAGTAGTAGAGCTTCAGAGCGAATTGAATCTGGCGCGGATCATACGGAGCATCGCGCGTCGATCCGATCTCCCCGAAGGCGGAGCTGTTGAAGTTACCCGAACCGCTGATGGCACTGATGCCGTTGCCGCCGAAGTTGGGAGCGTTGAAGTTCGGGTGGTTGAGGACGTTGAAGAACTCCGCCCGGAACTGGGTCGACACCCGCTCGCTGATCTGGAAGGCCTTGAAGAGCGAGACATCAAAGCGATGGAAACCAGGACCGTAGGTGGTGGAAGGTCCGCCGCCGAGAACCGCTGGTCCGGTCGCCGGGATGCAGCCCGTGGGTGTGTCGACAATGGGACCATCGGGGCCGAGTTCGCACGGCTGCTGGAAGGCAGCAGGGTTGCCGATCCAGCTCACCTGGTTGTTCTTGTCCTTGTGGATGCCAAGCTTCTGGCTCTGGCCCGGTACCAGAATGTCATTGCAGTTGGTCCCGGAAGTGGTGGCGCTGGGGCAGCTGAAGGAGAGCGGCTGACCGCCCTGGAGGGTGACGATGAAGTTGGTGCTCCATCCACCCAGGACCTGGTTCGTCATCTTGCCGGAGTTGGCCAGGAACATCCTGCCCTTGCCAAAGGGCAGCTCGTATCCGCCGCTAAGATGAAAGACATTGCGAATGTCAAAGCTGGCCAGACCCCAGTCAAAGCGAGGTCCGAGTCCAGGGACCCAGGGTGCGCGGAAGCCGTTGGTGCTGCCGCCGTTGAGAAGATCGCCGGCATCGGTAAGCGTTTTCGAGTAGGTGTAAGCCGCGAGGAAGTTTAGGCCGTTCGATAGCTGCTGTTCGACCTTGGTCTGCAGCCCGTTGTAGATGCTACTGCCGATGGTCCGCTGATAACTGCTCCCCTCCCCGAAATCGGGGAACGGGATGTAATTGATCGGCTGCGTTGCAGTAGCCTTCAGGGATGTGTTGGCCGGCACCAGTTGGAATGGCTCGTTATCGCCGATGCCTGCCTGAAGATTGCTGGCATCCGTCAGAACATAGCTGACCTGCGCCGAGAGGTTGCGGGTGAGCGCGTACTGGAAGCTCAGGTTGGCACTGACCGTACGCGGTGTCTGGAAGTTGAATTGCAGGCCTTGCAGGCCGAGACCCGAGGCGTTGACGGCGGTCGGGGTGAAGGCCGTGCAGGACAAGCCTGAACCGATAGGAGCGCTCCCGCCTACGCCAGCCGTGGCGCAGCCGCCGTAGGGATTAGAGCCCGTCGAGAACGGTTGCGCGTCCGTCGTGCCCTGGAAGTTGAAGTTATAGATAAAGGGATAATTCTCACCGATGTTTGGTCCGTATCCCTGGTTCTCGAAGGCGTTGAAGAAGAGCCCTACGCCGCCACGAGCGACCAGCCGTGGCGAGACCTCGTAGGCAAAGCCGAAGCGCGGAGCGAAGTTGGCCTTTTGCGCCTGGCCCACTCCCTTACCGTATTTGTTGGTAAAGTCGATGGCGATCCCGTCCTTGGCAGTCAAGGCGAGGAAGCTCGGAGACAGGGCACGGAGGTCCTTGCCTGTGGCGGGAATGATGTAGGTAGGTCCGCCGTTAGGAGGGCCGGTCTGGACGAAGTTGGCTTGTCCGCCGTTGGCTTCCGCGATAGGACTGAAGTAGTCATAGCGGAGGCCAAGGTTCAGCGTGAGCTTGGAGTTGATCTTGAGGTCATCCTGGAAGTAGCCGGCGAGATAGGTCCGGATATCGTACGTCTTGCTAATGTTGGAGGCATGCACCTGGTTCGCGCCACCGATCCCGTTGACGCCGTTGGGCACGGTGGCATTCGTCGGGGTGATGAGGAACTGTGCGCGCTGTACGTTGTCGCCGCACTGGCCGGATACGCCAACGTAGTTGCCGTTCCCGTTGTTGTTGCAGTTGAAGTCGAACTCGCCGCGCGAGTAAGCGGGCTGCAGGGTGTTGAAGTGCACATCCTGGTATTCAACGCCCATCTTGAAGCTGTTTTTCCCATAGATCTTGGTGAAGTCATCAGTAATCTGAAGGGTCTGGCTGACTTCGTCGGAGGGGAGGAAGTCGTTGCTGCCCAGCTCGGAAAGACCGCTGATGACGATGGCCGGGAGACCGCCATTCTCAGCGGACTGCGGAATGCCCTGGATGCCGTACTGCGCAGGAATACCGGGCGTCGTGCCTTCCGGCCCGAAGCGGGTGGTGTGCAGGTGATTGAAGCCGGCGTGTACCACGTTGATGGTGCTTGGAGTGAAGACGTGCGTGTATCCGACAACCGCCTGATCTGACTTGGCAGTCTGCAGGCCCTGCTGGAAGGCGCCACCATCCGCGACACCGCCGAAAGGACCGGGGAGGAACTCAGGGTCATCGACATAACTGAAGCGGAAGAAGACCTGATCCTTCTGTGAGGGATTGAAGTCAACCCGGGTATCAAAGGCGTTGCGGTGCTCAAAGAGGTGCGGGCTGGAGACGAAGTTACCGCTGAAGCTGGAATTCGTCGGCTGAGGGAAGAGGTTGAGAAGCTTGACCGCATTCGGGTCCAGGCGTCCCGCCGGGATCTGGTTCAGCGTGCAGTTGTCGAAGCTTGCCGAGTTGACGGCGCAGTCGGACAAGTTGATGGGATCGCGTACAAACCCTGTCTGGGTGGCCGTCCGTCCCGTCACCGGATCGACCACACCCGCGGTAACGGCACGGGTGGTAGCGGGATCCATGATGGTTCCAAAGGGTATAGCCCGACCCACGTTGTCATGGCGATCCTTGGCGGGATTGCTGTTGTAGCGGGTGGGGTTCCCGGAGCCGCTGGCCTGTCCCGAGATCACGTCGGCCAGGTTCGTGTAGCCGCTGGTGCGCTCTGCTGTCGTCGGCACAGAGACGCCGGATGACGTGTTGCCCTGGACCCGGCGAAAGCCTTCGTAATCGCCGAAGAAGAAAATCTTGTTCTTGAGAACGGGGCCGCCGGCCGAAGCACCGAACTGGTTGAAGCGCAACTCGCCCTTACCCTGCGTCTCGAAGTAGTCAGCCGCATCCAGCTTGTCGTTGCGGAAGAACTCCCAGGCCGCGCCGTGGAAGCTGTTGGTTCCGGTCTTGATGGTGGCGTTCAGCACCGCACCCGCTGCCCTGCCCAGTTCTGCGCTGTAGTCTGCCGTTTGCACCTTGAACTCCTGGATCGCGTCCACAGGAGGCAGGATCACAAAGTTGGTTCCATTCAGAAAGTCGACAGCGTTCGAGTTGTTGTCAATGCCGTCCAGCAGGTAGTTGTTCTGTGCGGGCCGCAAACCGTTCGCAGTAAAGGCTCCCGAAGCCGAGTTGCCGCGTGTGTCCGCCTGCGACGTGTTAACGCCGGCGCCGAGTTGCGCGAGGAAGGTAAAGTTGCGCCCATTCAGCGGCAGGCTGTTGATGCTGCGCTCGGTGACCACCTGGCCTACCGAAGCCTCTTCTGTCTGCATCTGCGGCGGAGCCGTCGAGACAACCACGTTTTCAGACGCCATGCCGGTCTTCAGCGAGACGTTTACCTGCAGCTCCTGGCCGACGGCGACGGTCAGCTTCTCTTGGGTAGTGGTGGAGAAGCCCGCAGCCGTGACCGTGAGCGTGTAGTTGCCGATACGCACCGGCGAGAAGACGTAGCTGCCCGCGTTGTCGCTATGGGTCTGTAATGAAAGGCCTTGATCGGTGTTGAGCAGCGTGACACTAGCGTTGGGCACGACCGCCCCACTCGGGTCCTGGACGGTTCCGGTGACGGAACCTTCATCCACCTGAGCAAGAGCGAGCGGCACGCCGGCAAGGAGCAAACAAGTAGCCGCAACCGCGTAGCAGGCGATGCGACGGAACCAGCTCGAAACGTTTTCAGGAAAGGCCATCCGAGAGTTACCCGCTTTCTTCTTCTTGTTCCTCACGCGATGCTTGGTGCCCGCGCAAGTGATTGAAATCAATGGAGCTGTCTATACCGGGTGGAAGGTAGTACACCTAAACGCCAATTGTCAACCAAAAGGTTGAGAAGAGCTAAATGCCTTTCGTAACGAAGTAGGCTCCTCGCTGCTGGCCCTGAGAGCCGCTCCGCGCGCGGGTCCACTACACTTGAACCGGCACCGCTCCAGCTCTGCCCGCGAGAACCATGCATGCTTTTTCGAAAGAACGGGGATCGCCCCTGGACGCGGCGAGCAGTGCTCAAGAGCCTGGGGTCGACGTCGCTGCTTCTGGCTCCCGGACCGCTCTACGGCTCGCCCCTGCTGTCTGCCCCGTTCAGCCGGCCCGGCGGGCGCGCCTTTGATTTTGCCGACGCACACCTTACCCCGCGGTACCCTGCCCGGTCCCCGCTGCAGGATGTGCTTCGCCTGGTCGCACCCGGATCCGATGAGTACCGGACCGAGCGCCATGCCTTCGAGATTGAGGCTGTGCTCCGGTCATGGGCCGCGCATTTCAAGGCGGGCGAGCCCGGGCGGATCGCAGAGTCTCTTGACCCCTCGTGCATCGCTGCTTCGCTGGTGCCTGCGAGAAAGACCCAGCTGCGGGCCGGGAGCGGCATCGAGATCGTGAGGAGAGAGTTTTCTCCAGCGGCCCGGCTGCGTGGCGCTGCGTTTGTGGCGGAACTCGCAGGGTGGCTGGGGAAAAACTCTCGCGTGGAGACGGCGGAGTTCGAGATCCCCTCCATTCGCGAAGTCGCGGCACAAGAACTCGCGGCACAAGAACTCGCCGGACAAGTTACCGCCGGCAAGCGGCTCACAGTCCAGGCGGAGGTACGCTACAGCCTCGTCTCCAGCCTTGAGAACGATCGCCGGCAGCATCGCGTGGGCACGTGGCAGATGGAGTGGTCGCGCGCAGGCGACGCAGAAGCTTGGAGGGTGAGCCGCTGGCAGCACGGCGTCGAGACCCTCAGCACCACACATGGGCCGATGTTTGTCGATGTAACGGAGCATGCTCTGGGCGGCGCGCCCTCCTACCAGGCGCAGCTGCTGCGTGGCGCCGATCACTGGCGCACGGTGCTCGACGGAGCCTGCGGCATCGATGTGTACGGCAACAACGGAGTGGCGGCGGGAGACTTTGACAACGATGGTCGGGACGACCTGTATGTGTGTCAGCCGGCCGGGCTGCCGAACCGGCTCTACCGCAATCTCGGCGATGGCCGCTTTGAGGATGTGACGGAAAAGGCAGGTGTGGGGGTTCTGGATAATACCGCCTGCGCCCTCTTCGCCGACTTCCGCAACGTCGGCCTGCAGGACCTGCTGGTGACCTGCGGCACTGGGCCGCTGCTCTTTCTAAACCAGGGCGACGGGAGCTTCCGGCTCAAGCGCGATGCCTTCCAGTTTGCGCACCCGCCGCTCGGCACCTTTACCCATGCCGCCGTGGCTGACTACGATCGCGACGGCCGCCTCGACATCTACTTCTGCCTGTACAGCTACTATCTCGGGCTGGACCAGTACCACTACCCGGTGCCGTACTTCGATGCCAGGAACGGTCCGCCAAACTTCCTGCTGCACAACCAGGGCGACGCCACCTTTGTCGACAGGACCGAGGCAGCGGGACTGAGCGCGGACAATGATCGCTACAGCTTTGCGGCGGCCTGGGGTGAGTCCGCCTCAAACAACCTACCCGACCTCTACGTGGCGAACGACTTCGGCAGGAACACGTTTTATCGTAACCGTGGCGATGGCACTTTCCAATCGGAGGCATCGCGGGCGCATGTGGAGGACGTGGGGGCGGGCATGAGCGCCGCCTGGTCCGACGTAAACCAGGACGGGCACCCGGACATCTACGTTGCGAACATGTGGTCGGCTGCAGGCCAGAGAGTCTCGCAACAGCAGGGCTTCCACGCTCAGGCGACTCCAGAGATCCGCAGCGCCTACCAACGCCATGCGCGCGGCAACGCCCTCTACCGCAACCGCGGCGATGGAACCTTTGAGAACGCGAGCGAACAGGCGGGCGTCGCGATGGGCCGGTGGGCATGGTGCTCCGACTTCTGGGACTTCGATCACGACGGCCACGACGACCTCTACGTGGCCAATGGATACATCTCGGCGGGCGACCGGGGCGAGGCCGGAGCAGACGAGCTGGGGAGCTTCTTCTGGCGCCAGGTGGTGGGCAGGTCTCCGGACGACACCACACCCTCTCTCGCCTACGAGCATGGATGGAATGCGCTCAACGAGCTTATCCGGTCTGACAAGTCCTGGAGCGGGCATGAGCGCAACGTGCTCTATTGCAACCATGGCGATGGCACTTTTTCGGAGATCTCGGGCGCAGCAGGGCTTGACTTCCCGGAGGACGCGCGGTCCTTCGCGCTGGCCGACCTCGATGGCGACGGACGCCTCGAGGTCATCCTCAAAAATCGCAATGCACCCCAGGTGCGCGTGCTGCACAACGCCACGCGG
>DASWUY010000017.1:0-2693 GCA_036401435.1 Acidobacteriaceae bacterium
GGGCTTCTCCCAGCAGTATGGATACTTTGAGATGAAGGCCAGATTTCCGGCAGCGCCCGGAGCCTGGCCCGCCTTCTGGCTGCTCAACACCGACGCCCTCACCCGGCATGCGCCGGCCGGCGAGATCGATGTGGTGGAATCGTTCATGTTTGCGCCCAACTACCTCAACACCACCCTCCATGACTGGACCCCACCGCCAACCACCCTGGCCCACAATCTCTCAAGCGTTGCCGACCTCTCGGAGGGCTTCCACACCTTTGGCATGCTGTGGACCGCCTCCACCATGACCTTCTCCTGCGATGGCCAGGTGATCTACACGGTGCCTACGCCCGGGATCATGAAGCAGGCCTACTACCCTGTGGTGGATCTGGGCCTGGGCGGCGGCTGGCCGACGCGCAGCACGCCCCAGCACGCGGACATGCTCATCCGCTATGTGCGGGTCTACGCACCCTGAGTCTCGCCCCCCCGAGCCCTATCTTCGCCCTCAGGCCAGGGGGCTGCTGATCGGGTGGCGCTCCTCGCGGGGCAGGCGCGCGCTGCGGCTCTCAGCCTGCCCGCACAGACTCGCATCGACAGGCGCGCTCTGCTTCTCTCCGGAGCCTGCAGCCTGGGTCCTCACGACCCTCGAACCCGCGGCAACCTTCCGTGTGATCCTCTCTCGAGCCTTCGCCTGCGGCTTTTCGAGCGACTCAAGCAGGGCCGGGATGGCAGAGGCGGGGATAGGGCGGCTGAGGTGATACCCCTGTGCCGTGTCGCAGCCCTCGCACTCCAGAAGCCGGAACTGCTCTGCTGTCTCCACGCCCTCGGCGACGACCTGGATCGAAAGCCCGTGGGCCATGGCAAGGATCGCCCGCACGACGGCCACACTGTTCTTGTCGGTGGTGCAGTTCTGGATGAAGGACTTGTCGATCTTGATCCGGTCGATGGAGAACCGGGTGATGTAGGAAAGACTGGAAAAGCCGGTGCCAAAGTCATCGATGGCCAGCTGCAGCCCGGAGTCGCGCAGCTCGGCCAGCGCCGACTGCGTCCTGGCTGAGTCGGTCATCATCATGCCTTCCGTGATCTCGAACTCGACCGAGCCAGGCAGGCGCTGATGGTCAGCCAACGCGCTCGCAATGGTCTGCGGGAGCCCCGGCGCGTGGCACTGGCGCGGCGAGAGGTTGACCGACAACAGGAAGGTCCGCCCCAGCTGCCGCTCGAGGGCCCCTAGCTCGCGGCACGCCTCGCGCAGCACCCATTCCCCGATAGGGACGATCGATCCGGAAGCCTCGGCGATGGGAATGAAGGTGCTGGGCATGACCAGGCCCAGCTCCCGGCTCTGCCACCGCAGCAGGGCTTCAAACCCCTCTACCCGCCCGGTGGCAAAGCTGTACAACGGCTGATAGTGCAGCCTCAGCTCGTTCTGCTCGATTGCCCGTGCGAGCCCCGCCTGCAGCTGAAGCTTCGCGATCGTGTCCTTGGCCATGTCGGAGGTGAAGGTCTGGAAGCAGTTTCGCCCCTGCGCCTTGGCATGGTAGAGCGCTGTATCGGCGCTCTTCAGCATGGCATCGACGTCGTCACTCGTGTCGCACGCGGTGCAGATGCCGACACTGGCTGACACCGGTACATCCCGGTCGCCGATGCGGATCGGCTGCGACATGGCCTCAACGATCTTCGACGCGATGGCCTCGACCTGGAACTCGCTGCCAAGATCCGGGAAGAGCACCACGAACTCGTCCCCGCCCATCCGCGCCACGGTGTCCGTCTCACGCACAGCGCGGCTCAGTCGCTTGGCCGCGATGCGCAGGGTCTCGTCGCCTGCATCATGACCAAGAAGGTCATTGATAAGCTTGAAATTGTCAATGTCCAGCATGAGCAGACCGAGCGTGATCTTCGACTCCCTGGAGTGCGCGAGCGCCTCCCCGAGCCGCTCGTGCAGCACCGAGCGGGTGGGCAGGCCGGTCAGGGCGTCATGCTGGGCCATGTGCTTGAAGCGCTTTTCACTCTGGCTGATCAGGTGCGTCTGCTGCTCCACTCGCCTGCGCAGGCCGAGGTTCCACAGCAGCACACAGATCATCCCCGCCAGGATGGATGCGACGACGATCAGTCCATGGGTCGGCGTCCACCAGGAAGGCGCGACCACGAGGATCACGTCCTGCGGCGATCGCAAAAGGATGCGAAACGACTTCGCAACCGGAAAGCCTCCTGTCCGTGCGCTGCGGTCCGCATCCATCTCGACCGAACAGATACCGGTCACGCGCAGCCGGCTTCCATTCCGGAGCGCGTCGATCTCGTGGTTGGCCGCGCCCCGGGGCAGCAGCACAGCCACGATCAGTTTGCCCGAGGCGAGCATCAAGGTCGTGTCCGCCGCGGCTGGATCGCGCCCGATCAGCTGTCCGTCCACCTCCACCAGGCCTGCGTCATGCTGCAGCAGCGAAGCCGGGTCGGCGGTGATCCTCTCGGCCGTGGTTGGCTCGGCCGGCCCGGCCAGGCGAAAGACGGCATCGGTCAGCGTTGGAGAGGCCTCCCCCGTGGCCACAAAGCCCAAAATATCTACCATCGCGCCCAGAGGCATGGCGGTGCGCTCGTCGGTCTGCGCGCACATCCCGTGGGTTCCGTCGCGGATGCAGAGCCGTGCGCCCAGCCACTGCAGCGTCACCCGGCCACGCAGATGCACGCGGTGCGCGGCCGTCGCTCTGGGGTCATAGCGGGAC
>DASWUY010000018.1:0-8968 GCA_036401435.1 Acidobacteriaceae bacterium
TTTGATGGGCAGACCACGGGCATGCATTGGCAGCGACAGAAGAATGCAGCGGAGCATCTGCGGGAACGCCTGTGCGCGCGTGCGGGGGACGCCGCCGGGCGTGTGGCCCAGATGGCCGAGACGGCGGGCGGGACCATGCGATCGGCTGCCGGGCCTACTGGCAGCGTGACGCTCACCCGAAAAAAGGCAGACCGCCTGGAGGTTGCTGTAGCGATTGGGACTGACCCTGCCACGACCTTTGCGGCGATCGTGCCGGCGCCGCCCGAGGTAGAGGAGTACCTGATTGCGGGCTTCCTGCGTCAGCAGGCTGTGGAGCTGGTGAAGTGCGAGACGGTGGACCTGGAGGTGCCGGCGCACGCAGAGATCATTCTGGAAGGGTTCGTCAACCTGGAAGAGCTGCGCACGGAGGGTCCCTTTGGCGACCATACTGGTTTTTACACGATGGAGGATGACTACCCGGTGTTTCACGTTACCTGCATCACCCATCGCAGGGACCCGGTGTACGCGGCGACGATCGTGGGCAAGCCGCCCATGGAAGACGCATGGATGGGCAAGGCGGTGGAGCGTATTTTCCTGCCGCTGATGCGCCTGACCCTGCCTGAGATCGTGGACATCCACCTGCCGATTGAAGGCGTCTTCCACAACCTGATGATTGTGTCGATCCGCAAGAGTTATGCGGGTCAGGCACGCAAGGTGATGAACGGGATCTGGGCGCTGGGCCAGGCCATGTTCACCAAGTGCATTGTGGTGGTGGACGAAGATTGCGACGTGCAGGACCTGGGCGAAGTGACGCTGCGTACGGCAAACAATATCGATCCGGAGCGCGATATCCAGTTCACCCTCGGGCCGGTGGATTCGCTGGACCACGCATCGCGCCTGCCGAACTATGGCTCCAAGATGGGCATTGATGCGACGCGTAAGTGGGCCGCCGAGGGGTTTACCCGCCCCTGGCCACCGATGATCGAGATGGATGCTGCTACCAGGGCGCGCGTCGACTCGATCTGGAAGAAGCTCGGGATCGACTAGGCGCCTGCGCGCAGTGCGCCTGCTGGCGGGTACTTTGCGCTGCGCGGAGTTGGATTGGCTTTAGTGCGCCAGGCCGCTATCAGGGAAGTCAGGAATGCCGAAGTGGCCGCGGAGGCGCAGCAGGTCGAGCGTGGAGATGTCGCCCGAGACGGCGATCAGCTCAACGTTGGTCGGGCCTGCGAGCAGGATGGTGGCGCCGGCGAAGTTTATGCCCTTGGACTGAAGCCAAACGTCGGTGCGGGCGTGCTGCTCGGTGCTGTCAAAGGTTCCGTTGGCAGCCGGGCCGCCCTTCGAGACGACGTGTTTCCAGCCAAGCGTGTTGTATTGGCTGCGGATGGTCTCGAGCGCCGCTGCATCATAGCTGGCCGGGCTTGTGAACCGGTAAACGTGCACGGCGATGCCATTGAGTCGCGCGACGACATCGCGGGTGGGCGTGTCGAGGGTGGGCAGCTTGCTCAGCAGTCCCAGAGTGGGGCGATCGAGCGTAAACGCCGTGTGCCAGGAAGACTGCTCGGTGAGTTGTGCGGTGCCCTGCGGCATCCATGTCAAGCTGTCGGTCGCGGTGACGGCGGGCGTTGCCAGGACGGGCACCTGCTGGGCGGGCAGCATGCCGGCAGAGCAGAGGAGCGCCGTGAGCAGAGTAAAGCGCAGAGGTGAGGCGAGCATGGAAGGGTCCTCAAGGGTGGCATTCATAGGAACCCGGAAATCGTCTGGCTGTTGCTATTTTACTGGGCTTGTTTGAGTTCGATCTTCACCAGGTTGTGCACCGAGCGCGCCGGGTGCTTGTCCTCGGTGACGATGAGCTGGAAGGGACCTTGAGCGGTGTCGAGGGGCTTTCCGTTCATGGAGTCAGCGACCAGCACCTGCCCGGGGTGGAAGTCGGGTTCGATCTCGGCGAGTGCGAGCACTGCCTTGTAGCCGTCCGAGCCGGTCGCGACGACGTAGTCAGAGAGTGCGCCGCCGTGCACGTCCTTGCCGGTCGGCGCGCCGGCGGGTAGAAGCAGATCGAGCAGGCGCACGCCGGAGTAGGTCTCGGTGGCGTGCGTATGCGCATTCTCAAGGGTGACGTTCTGGTGGGGCATGGTCTTGATCATCTCGCCCGGCAGCACGGACTGGCTATTGGGACCGATGATGGCGAGCGTGGCGCCAGCTGCCGAAGCGGGCAGATTGCTGAGCGGCGGCGTGGTCATGCTGCCCATCTGGGCCAGGGCCGGAAGCGCCGCCACGTACAGGCTGAGCAGGATCGAAGTACGAGCGTCGCGCTTCAAGGCATCTCCTTACGCATGGTGATTGGATGGTGTGGGGAGAACCACTGCTGCCTGCCGGACCGCATCGTATACTAGCACCATGTCGATCGTTCGCAACATCACGGGCATAGCCAAAGGCATGAGCATCACCTTCAAGGAGATGTTCGAGCCGACCGAGGTCGAGAACTATCCGGACGGCCCGGGACCGAACAAGGGAGCGATCCTGCAGGAGCGTTTTCGTGGCGCGCACGTGCTGCAGCGGGATGAGAACGGCCTGGAAAAATGCGTTGCCTGCTTCCTGTGCGCGGCCGCCTGCCCTTCGAACTGCATTTATATCGAGGCCGCGGAGAACACGGACGAGAAGCGCATTTCGAGCTCCGAGCGCTACGCCAAGGTCTACAACATTGACTACAACCGGTGTATCTTCTGCGGCTACTGCGTGGAGGCGTGCCCGACCGACGCCATTACGCATGGCCACGGGTTTGAGCTGGCTACCTTCAACGCGACCAACCTGGTCATGCGCAAGGAAGACATGCTGATGCCCTCGCTTGGATTACCTGCGGACATGAGCGCACACTCCGATTTGGTCAAGTAAGTCGTCTGCTGCTTATCAAATGAAGTCGGCGCAGCTCGGCTGGGGGACAGAGTCCTCTATCAGCCGTCTGGTATGCTGGCGCGGTGAAGCCCAGCCTGCTGCACGTATGTGGACGCGACCTGATTCTGGACCTGAGAACGCGCGTGCTCACACTTGAGGGCTACGAGGTGGTTTCTGCCGCCTCCATTCAGCATGCTTCGCAGCTCTTTCGCGAGCGACCCTTCTCGCTCGTGCTGATCGACGTGGAAGGGGACAACTCGGTACCTCACGCGCAGGAGTTATGCGGCCGGATCAAGGAAGAGCGCCCCGAGCAGAAAGTAGCGTTCGTGTGCAATGACTGGGTGTCGCTCGAGAGTGAGTGCCCGGACAAGCTGATCCACAGCGAGTTCAACCCTGGCGAGCTGCTGCGCGGCATTCGGGAGCTGGTCGCGTAGCCACTCGACCCTGGCCGCGTAGCCACACGACCCTCGCCGCGTAGCCACACGACCCTGGCCGCGGGGCGCGAACACTGCCATTTGCTACCTGGGATCCGCTACGTCGGACGTTGCCTGGCGACAGGCGCGGTCTTCAGCTCCTGCTTGAGGGTGGCCTCGCGGATGGGCTTTTCATGCAGCAGCAGTTCGGTGGCCTGCAGGTGCGGGTTGGCGTGGAACCAGCGCTGGACCGCGCTGCCCTGGAGCAGATTGACGAGCGCGAGCAAGGACATGCCCTGGTGGTGCGCCATCCACTCGCGTACCAGCTCCGGCTGCTTGAGCGAGGCCGAATAGTCGGCCGCCTCGTACAGCCCATAGGCACCCATCCATCCCGCGTCCAGCATCCGGCGGATGTTCTTCAGCGCCTCCACCGGGTCGATACCGAGCGCGAGATAGCTGGCGTAGGGAGCGATGACGGGGCCTGCGGTCGCGTCCCACTTGAGCGCGACCTGGGGGATGCCGAAGGCCTGATAGTGGTAGTGTCCGCCGTCATCGAGCCGCGCGTATCCTGACTCGGAGATACCCCAGGGCGTTCCCAGCTGCCGCGCAAAGGCTCGCTGGATGGCTACCACGCCGAGCAGGGTGCGCGCCATCAGGGTGTCGGGAAAGCTGCGCATCCAGAGCGAGGGCATCAGGTACTCGAACATGGTCCCGGTCCAGGAGAGCAGCACCGCGCGGCCAAAGGCGACGGTGTGGGTGCGGCCCAGCTTGAACCAGCTCTGCTGGATCATCTCGCCGTTGGCAATGGCGATGAAGGCGGCGATGCGCGCTTCTGAAGCGAGCATGTCATAGGAGGCGGCGTGCACGGTGCCGGTGGCAACCTCATAGCCGATGGAGAGCAGCTGGCGATCTGCCTGGACGAGGAAGCCGAACTCCATCTCGCCGGCCAGGCGAAAGGCTTCTTCCGAGCAGCGGCGCACGGTGAGCGCCAGAGTGTGCAGCCGTTCGCGTGCCGCCGGCAGCAGGGCGCGCAGCTGCTCTCCCATCACGATCATCTCTGAGCCATGCGCGTCCTCGGTGGGAAGCGTGGCCCAGGCTCGCGCCAGCTCTCCGTCCAGCTGTTCTACAAAGTCCGCTGCCATGCCCAGGCATGGGTAGGCCAGGCTCTCCTTGAGTGAGAGCGAGGGAATCTGCCGAAGGGGTGCAAACTGCGGCAGCAGCCAGGGCAGGAAGTCGTTCACCAGGGAGGCGATGGCAGCGATGCGCGTGCGCTGCTCGGCGCGCCACCAGGCGGCTTCGTCGGCAGGTGAGGCGGGCGCTTGAGGGTCTTGGTTTGAAGCCTGGGCCAGTGCCCAGGCGGTCCATGCATGCATGGCCTCGCCGGGCCATGGCTCGGCGCCGCCGGCCCGCCCGTCAGCCATCTCCGGCTGCAGGGGCGGCATGGCTGGGGTCTGCGCCAGCTCTGCCAGAGTGCTGAGGCCGGCAAAGAGCGAAGGGGCGAGCAGCGGCCGGTCCAGCAGCTCGATTGCGCCGGTACGCAGCGTGTACAGGGACGCGGCGAAGTTGCCGCTGTCAACAGAGGAAACGGTGATGGGAAGAAGCGGCTGCAGGGTCTCTGTGTTGTACCAGTTGTAGAGGTGGCCGCGATGCTTCTCCAGCCGGCCTAGAGTGTCGAGCGAGCGCATGGTGAGGTCGGCGCATTCGGGCACGGTGAGAAAGCCGAACTCGACCGCAGCCTGGCGCGCGTTGAGCAGCAGGCCGAGGTTGGTTGGTGACACACGTGCGGCCTGATAGAGCTCCTTCTCTTCCACGTTGTCGGGCACCAGGTAGTGGTGTCGCTCTCCGCCGAACTGGTAGAAGTAGCGCCAGATGCGCAGCGCATGCTGCCGCAGGAGCCGTGACTCGTCGGCCGTGAGGGCGCGGCGTTGTTCGCGCGGCGGCCCGTTGAGCCAGTTGGTCAGCAGTGCCGCGCAGCCCCATAGCACCAGGATGGGTGTGGCCACCAGCAGCGCGTGTCGATGCACCAGGAAGAGCAGCGCGGCGACGGCGAGCGCGACCAGGGGCATGGCGGCAAGGTAGCGATCGACCGGGGTGACCTTGCTGCCGCCAGTCTCAGCCTCTGCGGCCGTCTCCCACTCCAGCAGGCGCTGCCCGGTGACCAGGCGACGGATGAGCGCGCGCAGGATGGCATCCAGCGAAAGCATGGTGGTGTGCGGCAGGTAGATCAGGTTGAGCAGGGTAAGAAAGGCGCCCTGCCAGAAGCCGCTCCATGCCTCGCGCACCGCCCCGGTCTGATCGGAGGCGGCTGCATGCCCGAGCGAGAAGACCAGCTGCACCATGGCGGGCAGAAACATCAGGAGCGAGGTGACGACCGTCCAGTAGAGCGGGCCGCCCGGCAGCCACAGCCACCCAGTGATCAGCAGCAGCATGGTGAAGGGCTCCACCAGCGAGCGGCGCAGGTTGTCAAAGATCTTCCAGCGGGAGATGGTCGAGATGGGGTTCCGCACCCGGCGGCCAAGCTCGTCCGGCACGACTGAGAAGAGCCACTGGGCGATCTGCCAGTCGCCCCGCACCCAGCGATGTTTGCGGCGGGTGTAGGCGCTGTAGTGCGAGGGGTAGTCGTCGATCACTTCGATGTCGGTGGCCAGGCCGGCGCGCGCGTAGGCTCCTTCAATCAGGTCATGCGAGAGGAGCGCATTGCGAGGGAAGCGGCGATCGAGCACGGCGTGCAGCGTCTCTACCTCGTAGATACCCTTGCCGGTAAAGATGCCTTCGCCGTAGAGGTCCTGGTAGACGTCAGAGATGGCGCGCGTGTAGATGTCAAAGCCGGTCTGCCCGGAGTAGAGGGCAGCCAGGCGCGACCGCGCGGCGGACTGCACGCTCACCCCCACGCGCGGCTGCAGGATGCCATAGCCCGCGGTGACGATGCGCGAGTCAGGATCGATGATGGCGCGGTTTAAAGGGTGGGCCATCGCGCCCACGAGTTGTTGCGCGGTGCCTCGCGGCAGTTGCGTATCCGAGTCCAGGGTGATGATGTATTTCACCCCGCGAACCGCCTCTACGTCGCCCGCTTTCACCGGGAAGGCGTCAAAGGCGCCCTGGAGAAATTTGTTCAGGTCGAGCAGCTTGCCGCGTTTGCGCTCCCAGCCCATCCACACGCCCTGGCGCGCGTTGAAGATGCGGTGCCGGTGGAAGAGCAGGAAGCCGCCGCCCTTGCGTCGCTCGTCTCCATGGCCGGAGTGCGGCGCATACCGCGCATTCAGCTCGTTGATGAGCTTGACGGCAAGATCGACCAGGGTGTCGCGATCGCTCTCGCGGGGGCGGGTCACGGCGTCAGGCAGGTCGGTGATGAGCGCGAAGTGCAGGTGGGCATCCTGGTTGGCCAGGTAGCGTACTTCCAGCTCGCTGACCAGTTCTCGCAGCTGCTTCTCGCTCAGCAGCAGGGTGGGTACAGCGACCAGCGTTGAAAACTCCCGCGGCACGCCCTTGCTGAAGTCGAGCTTGGACAGGGCGCGTGCCTCGAAGAGGGAGGTGACGATGTTGTTGACCAGGTCGACCGCTCCCTGGGTGACCGGCAACAAGAGCAACAGGAAGGCGCCGATCAACGCCATGAAAGCCGGCGAGCCCGGAACCAGTGGCAGCAGGACGGCGGCAATCAGGATGACGGAGATGACCTCAATCGGAGCGATGTAGAAGAGGTCGGCATCGCGTCTGGCGGTGATGCGCAGGTGCTCAACGAAGGGCGGCCGGTAGCCGGTGCGCTCGCCCAGCTGCTCGGCTCCGCGATCGACGAGGTAGTAGCCGATGTGGGCGCGACGGGCTTGCAGCCGGGGGTCGGGGACCCGCTTCTTGTGTGCTTCCTGGGCCAGCTCAAGCGCCTGCGCGGCTACCTGCAGTTCGGTGCACTCGGAGTAGCGGGCGATCGCGGCGAGGCGCTTGCGGTAGGCCTCGCGACTCTCGAAGTCCATGCGAGGGTAAGCGCCGGCGGGGTCCTGCTGCAGGATGGGATCGAAGGGAATGAGCGGCTCGGCGACCACCGGCCAGTCGGCGTAGCCAAGCTCGCGCATGCTCTTGATGGCACGCTGGATGCGTGGGCGTACCTGGGCCGCCTGGTCGGGCAGGCCCTGCGCATCCGCGAGCACGGTGCCCAGCAGGTGAAACTTCATCAGCACCGGCAGGGACCACAGCTCTTCGAGATCGAGCGGTTCGGTCTGCTGGGCAGTCTTGAGGAAGAGGTGGAGCGCCTCGGCGTCCCAGGCCAGCCGGGTCGCGTCGAAGTAGGCGGCGGCTACCGCGGCCACGCGCAGCTGCTGCGCCTGGCCTGCCGCCGACAGCCGGGGCAGCCGTTCCAGGATGCGGCGTGCCGCGCGGGCCTCGTTGACGGCAGAGCGCAGCAGGCGGCTGTTCTCGCGAATGTCGAGGAACGGCTCTGAGGCGTCGCCAGGGTGGGCCGGAGCGGCTTCGACTCGCGCCAGCAACAAGTCCAGGGCTGTGCCTGCAGCCCGGACCTGCTGCGCGAAGCCGCTTGCGCCGGAGGGCCGGTGGATCGCTCCCCAATGCTGGGCGGCGGCCTGGGCGGCCTGAGAGAGCGTGGTTGCGTTCCAGGGGCGCGGGGGTGCGGGGGCGCCAGACGCGCCGTCGGAGCCTGCGGGCGCTGCGACCGGCGCAGCTGCCGGAGCGCCGCTGGACGCCTGACCCTCCACTCGCTCCTCATCTCTCATGCGCCCACCCCTTCAACGGTAGCTCGCAGCCTGCATTTCAAACATCTCCGCGTAGCGGCCGCCGAGCGCCAGCAGCTGTGAGTGGTTGCCCTCTTCCACCAGTTGACCCCCTGCCAACACCACGATGCGATCGGCCATGCGTACGGTCGAGAAGCGATGCGAGATCAGCAGCGCCATTTTGCCCTGCGTGAGCTCGGCAAAGCGCTCGAAGACCTCGAGCTCCGACTTTGCGTCCAGCGCCGCCGTAGGCTCGTCGAGAATGAGCAGCTGCGCGTCGCGGAGGTAGGCCCGGGCCAGTGCGATCCTCTGCCACTCGCCGCCAGAGAGATCGACGCCAGTTTCAAATCGCCGCCCCAGCATCTGGTCGTACCCGCCGGCGAGCTTGGCCACCACGCTTGCCGCGAGGCTCTTCTCAGCGGCCTCTTCAATCTCCTGTTCGGTGTGCGGCAGCTCCACGCGCCCTACTGCAATGTTGTCACGGGCGGTCATCTCGTAGCGCATGAAGTCCTGAAAGATGACCCCCATCTCCTGGTGGAGATCGTCCAGTGCATACTCGCGCAAGTCTCGCCCGTCGAGCAGGATCTGGCCCTCGGTGGGGTCGTAGAGCCGCGTGATCAGCTTGACGACGGTGGTCTTGCCCTGGCCATTTTCGCCGATCAGGGCGATTCGCTCACCGGGGCGGAGGATGAAATTAAAGTTCTTCAGCACCCGCCGCTCTGTGCCGGGGTAGGCGAAGGAGACGTTCCTGAACTCGAAGCCCTTCTGTATGGGGTGAGGGACGGGCAGTCCATCCGGCCTGGATACGACGATGGGTTTCATCTCAAAGAAGCCGATCAGGTCGGTGAGAAAGAGAGCCTGGTCTGCGATGCCCGAGGCGGTAGAGAAGACCAGCTGCAGGTTGCTCTGTGCCTGCTGCACCGCGCCCACGATGAAGCTGAAGGTGCCGATGGTGTAGCCGCCGTGGAT
>DASWUY010000019.1:0-1697 GCA_036401435.1 Acidobacteriaceae bacterium
GAAAGCGGGAACGCAGCGTCATCCTGTGAAAGCTGCTGAATCGACGGCGCAGATACGAGGGCGGGGCGGGGGAGACACCATGAGCTTCCCCACGAATGGTGGCCGCGCCGCAGGGGCAGCATAATGGCTGCCCCAAGGAGCGAATCATGGCACGTCGGAAGTTCACGCGTGAGTTCAAGATTTCAGCAGTCCAGTTGGTCAACCACCAGGGCTACACCGTCCGGGCGGCGGCCAAGAGCCTGGGGGTGGACCCCAGCTGCCTGCGTGGCTGGGTAGCCAGGTTCGGCATGGACGCGGGGGCGGCGCCGGCCGGCGAGGGGGCGGTGCAGGCGGAGTTGCGTCGGCTGCGCAAGGAGAACGCGCGGCTGATGATGGAGCGTGACATTTTAAAAAAAGCGGCCGTGTTCTTTGCCAAGGAGCAGACATGAAGTTCTGTTTCATCAAAGAACACCTCGCAGAGTTCCCCACCGCGGTGGCGTGTCGGACGCTGGCCGTCAGCCGAGCGGGGTACTACGCCTGGCTGGAACGGCCAGAGTCCTCGCGGTCCAGGCGGCGTGCGGAACTGGCGGTGAAGATCCAGGCCGTCCACCGGGAGAACCGGGGCGTCTACGGCAGCCCGCGGATCTTGCGGGTTCTCCAGGCGCAAGGCGAAGCGGTGTGCCAGAACACAGTGGCCCGGGTGATGCAGTTGCACGAGATCAAGGCCAGGACCAAGCGCAAGTTCGTCCCCCGCACCACCGACAGCCGCCACGGCAACCCCATAGCGGAGAACGTGCTGGCTCGCGAGTTCCAGGCGGATCTGCCCGACCACAAGTGGGTGGTGGACATCACCTACATCCCGACTGACCAGGGGTGGCTGTACCTGGCGGGCGTGCTGGACCTGTGCTCGCGGAAGATCGTCGGCTGGTCGATGGCCGACCACATGCGTGCCGAGCTGCCGGCGGCGGCGTTGTCGATGGCGCTGGCCCGACGCCGGCCGGACGTGGGGCTGCTGCACCACAGCGACCGGGGCGTGCAGTACGCCTGCGACGATTACCAGCGTCTGCTGCAATTGAACGGCATGGAGCTGAGCATGAGCGGCAAAGGCGACTGCTGGGACAACGCGGTGATGGAGAGCTTCTGGTCGACGCTCAAGAACGAGCTGGTGAACCACGAGCGCTACAAAACCCGCGAAGAAGCCCGGCGGTCGATCTTCGAGTACATCGAGGTGTTCTACAATCGCAAACGCCTGCACAGTTCGATAGGCTACCAAAGCCCCGAAGCGTTCGAGGCTGGCCTCAACTAGTCACCACGGCGCGCCCACCATTCGTGGGGAAGCTCAGTGTCTTCCCCGCCCCTCCCTCGTACCCGCGCGTTCGATTCAGCGGCTCTTGCTTCCATCGACGGCATACGGATTCGACTACGCTGACCGGAGGCGGATTCGACTGCACTCGCCGCAGGCCGTCGATCGCCGTGGCGTACCGCGGCCACGGCTTGGAAAGCCGTGCCACAAAATCCTGCGCGCCCAACGCTGGATTTCGTGCCCCCTGATTTGTCACGCCCCCGGACGAGCAGTTGATTCTCTGTTTTCACTGAAAAGCTGTAAAATGGCTCGGGATGATCATCCGGTCCGCTCATTTACTTCCGCATGAAAGGTAAGGGGGACTTCGTTGCCAGGTCGAAAGCGAAGGACGCAGCATCGCCGCCGCCGAACCAAG
>DASWUY010000020.1:0-4973 GCA_036401435.1 Acidobacteriaceae bacterium
CACTGCTCTTGTAACTTAAGTAGGCTGTGCGGTTTAGGGCGTTTTTCGGGTTTGCACTGGATTCAGTGGACTTGTGGTATGTCTGCACGCGCCTTCGCCAAGCGCTGAGCGATACCTGGCCGCCTCAATCCATCAGTTGGCGCATGAAGTAGACGTACTCGATCGCTTCTGTCCTCGCCGTCTGCTCGAGGTCAGCTCCTACGCCATGGCCGCCCTCGAGGATCTCCTGGTAGAGGAAGGGCTTGTGCAGCGCCTCGAGGCGCGCGGCGAACTTGCGGGCGTGCACGGGGCCGACACGATCGTCCTTCGTGGTGGTGAAGATGAGGGGCTCGGGATAGGTTACGTCGGCACGCAGCTGGTTGTAGGGGGAGATGGAGGCCAGGAAGCGGCGCTCCTCCGGCACCGAAGCCGACCCGTATTCGGCGACCCACGAGGCTCCGGCCGCAATCTGCTCGAAGCGCAGCATGTCGAGCAGCGGCACCTCGATATCGACGGCATGCCACAGCTCCGGATGCTGGGTCATCTCGACGCCCATGAGCAGGCCGCCGTTGGAGCCGCCGATCATGCCCAGGCGACGCGGCGAGGTGATGCGGCGCGCCGTGAGGTCCTCGGCCACGGCGGCAAAATCGTCATAGATGACCTGGCGATGGGTCTTCAGCCCGGCGTCGTGCCAGGCGGGGCCGAACTCGCCGCCACCGCGGATATTGGCGAGCACAAAGACGCCACCGCGCTCCAGCCACAGCTTGCCCAGGATGGCGTCGTAGTAGGGCGTGGAAGAGAGCTGGAAGCCGCCGTAGGCATGCATGATGGTCGGGTTGGACCCGTCATAGGGCATGTCTTTGCGATGGATGACGAAGTAGGGCACCCGGGTTCCGTCCTTGGAGGTCGCGGAGAGCTGCTCGACCACGTCACTCGCGGCATCAAACTGCGGCGGCAGCGTCTTGACTACCTTCAGCTCGCCGGTGGCTGCATCACCCAGCCGGTAGGAAGAGGGGGAGAGAAAACCAAGCAGGACAAGGAAGAAGCGGTCGTCCGAGGTGTTCGTCGTCAGGATGTCAATGGACTGGTTGTCTGGAACGTCGAGGGGGGTGCGGGTCCATGCCCCTGCGCCGGCCCGGGTGTAGAGATAGGCGCGTCCCTGCACGTGGTCCAGGGTCGTGAGCAGCAGGTGATTCCTGGTGGTGGCAAGGGTCTGGGCAAACTCCTGTGCGGTGGGAGCGAAGACCACGGCCGGCTTCAGGTGTACGGGGTCTCGCTGCACCTCGGCCAGGTCCAGCGAGAGGATGGAGCCCTGCGCGAACGTCTGGGTCGCCCCCTCTGGGCGCCAGTCCTGGTTGAGTGTGAGGATCAGCTGGCCCTGCAGCAGGTCGGTAAGGTCCTGCTTGGGAGGAAGAGCGAGGCGCTTGTTGCCGGAAGGCGTGGCGAGAGACACCTCGTCCTCAAAGAAGCTGACCGCCCGCTCAAAAAGCAGGGCGGTGTGACCCTGCGCATCGTGCAGGACTCCGGGGAGCGCGCGTACATCGCTGGGTTTGCCGCGGAAGACTTCACGGGCCTGCGCGAGCGGCTGCCCGCGCTTCCACTCCTTGATGATGAAGGGGTAGCCGGAGCTGGTCATGCTCGCGGTCCCGGGGCCCCAGTCGCGCGATACCAGCAGGGTGTCCTTGTCGACCCAGTCCACGCTCTGCTTGGAGCGGGGAAGGACGAAGCCGCCGGGAACGAACTTACCGGTCTTCAGGTCGAACTCGCGCAGGGTGGTCGCGTCTTCGCCGCCTGCGGAGAGCGCGACCATGCAGAGCCGATCGCCGGGGTAGAGGCAGGTGAGGCCCTTGTGGACCCAGGTCTCGTGGTCGGCGCGGGCGAGCGCATCGTAGTCAATCACGGTCTGCCAGTGTGGTTGCGCGGTCAGGTAGTCGGCGAGCGTGGTGCGTCGCAGGATGCCGCGCACGTGCACCGGATCCTGCCAGGTGTTGTAGATGGCGCCTTTGCGAAAGACAGGTGCGGCCAGGCGGTCAGGGGATTCAAGCACCTTGAGTGCGGTGGCGCGCAGGGCGGGGAAGCGCGGGTCAGCCTCGAGGACGCGGGCGGTGCGGTCGTTTTCGGCCTTGACCCAGGCGAGCGCGCGCGGGCTGGAGACGTCTTCCAGCCACTCGAAGGGGTCGGGCTGTTCCCCGGCGAGCGGCTGTGCGGTGTGCGCGAAGCCAGGCAGCACAGTAGCGGCTGCAATGGCGGCAAGGCAGGCGACGCGAGGCAGGGAGCGCAACATGGAAGTCCTCCTGTGAGCAGGGTTGGAGCGTTGCGGATGGGAAAAGGCTACCGGATTCCTGCCGCGAACCAGACAAACTCTGAAAAAATGAAAGGATGAGCGCAACGACCACCGTGCAGAAGCTTTTTTCAGAACGTATTGACCGGATCGAGGTCTCGGCGACCATGGCCGTGACGGCAGAGGCCGCCCGCCTCAAGGCCGAGGGAGTGGACCTGGTGGATTTTGGTGCGGGCGAGCCTCACTTTGCCACGCCGCGCCACATCAAGGATGCGGCGATTGCGGCGATCGAGGGCAACTTTACCCGGTATACGGCGGTGCCCGGCATCCCGGAGGTGCGCAAGGCGATCGTTGAGCGGCATGCGGCGGACTTCGGATCAGAGTATGCGGCGGACGAGGCCATCTTTACGACGGGCGGCAAGCTGGCGCTCTTCAACGCGTTGCAGGTGCTGGTGGATCATGGCGATGAGGTGATTTTGCCGGTGCCTTACTGGGTCTCCTTCAAGGACATTATCCAGTATGCCGGCGGGGTTCCGGTTTTCCTCGAGACCAGCGAAGCAGAGAACTTCCGCATTACCGCGGACGCGATCGAGCGGGCAATTACGCCGCGCACCAAGGCCATCATCCTGAACACGCCGTCGAACCCGGCCGGGTCGGTGGTGGGCAAGGAGGACCTGTTCCGGATCGTGCGCATGGCGCATGAGCGTGGTATCTACCTGCTTATTGACGAGTGCTACATCTACCTGCAGTTTGCGGGCCAGATTGTTTCGGGTGCCTCGATCAAGGAGGCGAAGGAGCATGTGGTGGTGCTCGGCTCGCTCTCAAAGACGTATGCGATGACGGGGTGGCGAGCCGGGTATGCGCTGGGGCCGAAGCCGATCATCGCGGCGATTAGCAAGCTGCAGTCGCAGTCGACCTCGAATGCGGCGACGTTTGTGCAGAAGGCGGCAGCGGTGGCGCTGACCAGTTCGCAGGCGTGCGTGGCGGAGATGCGCGCGGACTATATTTTGCTGCGGGATCGCATCCTGGCGAGGCTGGCAGAGATTCCCGGGGTCACCTGCACGCGTCCGGAGGGGGCGTTCTATGTGTACCCGAACGTGTCGGCATACATGGGCAAGCCGGGCATGGAGACAACGGTTGCGGTGTGCAAGCGGCTGATGACGGAGGCGCGGGTGGTGGCGGTGCCGGGTGAGGCGTTTGGGACGCAGCAGCATATTCGCCTGAGCTATGCGGTGTCGCACGAGGCGGTGGAAGAAGGGACGCGGCGGATGAAGGAGTTCTTCGCGGCGCTTGCGATTTAACGCGGTCACACGGGGCAGGAGTCGTTTTGGTCACGATTGCAGTGAAGGGCATTCTGTTTGATATGGATGGCGTGCTGGTGAGCTCGCTGGGCTCGGTCGAGCGGAGCTGGGCGAAGTATGGAGAGCTGCGCGGGGTCGATGGTGCAACGGCCATCAAGACGGCGCATGGCAAGCGGGCGATTGAGACGATTCGGCTGCTGCGGCCGGACCTGGATGAGCAGGCGGAGCTGGATTTGATTGAGGATATCGAGTGCGCAGATATCGACGATGTGCAGGTGCTGGGCGGGGTAAAGGAGTTGCTGGAAAAGATGCCTGCGGGCCACTGGACCATCGTGACCTCGGCAACGCAGCGGCTGGCGCGGGTGCGCCTGGAGTACGCGGGGCTGGCGGTGCCGGAGAGATTCATTTCGGCGGACATGGTGGAGCATGGCAAGCCTGACCCGGAGCCATATCTGCGCGGGGCGGCGCTGCTTGGTTTTGCGCCGGGGGAGTGCCTGGTGATCGAAGACGCGCCGGCGGGCGTGCAGGCTGGGCGTGCCGCGGGGGCGCGGGTGTTGGGGACGCTCTTCTCGCATACGGCGGAGGAGCTGGCGGGGGCGGAGTGGCTGGTGGCGTCGCTGGAGGGGGTGGAGGTGCGGGAGACTGGGACAGGTGTAGAGTTGCGGTTCGAGCCGGTAAGCGGGGTAGGCGCGGGAGGCGAGCCATGATCGATGAACCGAAGGTTCTTGAGCTTGAGGCGCGACAGTACGCGTACACGCGCCGTACCGTGCCCCTGGGGCAGATCGGCGTAGTGATGGGACCGGCGATCGCGGTAGTGGTCGCGGCGTTGAAGGAGCAGAAGCTGACGCCGAGCGGGCCCTGGTTTACGCATCATCTGCGGCGTCCGACCGACTTTTTTGACTTTGAAGTATGTTTTCCCGTCACGTGTCCGATGGAAGCCGTGGGTGAGGGAGAGAGCCGCGTGGCTGCAGGTGTGTGGCCTGCCATGCGCGTGGCGCAGACGACCTATCGTGGCGGCTATGCGCAGCTGGCGCATGCGTGGGGTGAGTTGGAGGGCTGGATGCGGGCGCAGGGGTTGGCTGGGGGAACGGAGTTCTGGGAGGTGTATGCGGTCGGTCCGCATACGGAGGCTGAGGCGGAGAAGTGGGAGACGGAGTTGAACTGGCCGCTGGCGGAGTAGGGATGCAGTTGGTTGTGCGAAGGGGACAGCCGTTTGCTGCCAATCGGTTCCTGATGCTGGCAGTGCGGGGCATTGTTCAGGGTTCAAGTTAAGCGGCGGCGAACCACAGCCGGTGTTGTTTTTGATCCATGGCGGGGTCCACATGGCCTGCCACTCGATCTGGAATCCCTGCGATCGCCTACCCGGCTGTTCGCCGGTGTTTCATTTTCGTGGACCGAGCAGACAAGCACGT
>DASWUY010000021.1:0-3334 GCA_036401435.1 Acidobacteriaceae bacterium
TTAGCCTCGCTCTTGTTGAAGCTGGTCGGCCGGGTAGCCTCGCCGGTAAGCTCTAGCTCACGATCCCCCTTCACCTCAACAACCTTGCCTGCCAGCGGGGCGCCAGCCTGCGTACTGCCTTCCACCACCGCAGCCTTGCCGTCAAAGACGCGCATGGTGTTCGCATTTGCGTTGAACTCGTAGAGCCCGCCCTTGAGCAACTGGGTCTGCCCGCCCTTCTGATCCACCACAATGCGGTTCTGCTTGTGCAGCTCGTCTACTTCTATCTCCGCCCGTCCGCGATCCAGTGCAACAACGGTATTCGTCAGGCTAGGCGAGATCATCCGGACTTCACTGTTGCCATCGAGCCGCAAGAAAATGCCCGGAGTCAGGAGCATCTCGGCCTTTCCAGCGCCGGTGGACAGGATCTGTCCGGGTTCTAGCGAGGCTTGGCCGACAGAACGTTGCGAGAGCGCCTCGCCTTCCATCGAGACTTGGCCTTCTACGTAATTGAGAGTTCCTGGTACGGCTGGGTTTGCACCTTGCCCAAAAGCAGGCGCGCACAGAGTCGCCAGGGAGAGCAGGAGAACAGCTTTCAACCTTGGCATGTTTATTTTCTAGTAACCTCTGATTATTAGAACCCCCGAAGCAACAAAAGTTGCGCTCCGCTTTGAATTCGTTGCCCTAGGCGTGCAGCCACCGCAGGACCAGCCCGGACACAATCCCGCCTGCGCAGGGCCCCAGCACCGGCACCCACGCATAAGCCCAGTCCGACTCGCCCTTGCCCGCAATCGGCAGCAGCGCGTGCGCAATCCGGGGGCCCAGGTCGCGCGCCGGGTTAATCGCGTACCCGGTCGTCGGCCCCAGGCCCAGCCCGATGCCCCAGATGACGCAGCTCACCAGCAGGGGACTGAGCCCGGCCACGGCTCCTGTGGTCAACACCAGCTTTGAGCTGATGGCCCCCAGCAGAACGATGAGTGTGCAGGTTGCGAGAGCCTCGCTTAGAAAGTTAGCCGGCAGCCTGCGGATCGCCGGCCCAGTCGTAAAGACGGCCAGCTTCAAGGCTGGATCTTCTGTGACCGCCCAGTGCGGCAGATAGTGCAGCCACACCAGCACCGCGCCACACAGGGCGCCCGCCGTCTGTGCCAGCGCATAGGGGACCAGCTTGTGGAAGTCGCCCGTCTGCACCGCGAAGGCAAGCGTGATGGCCGGGTTCAGGTGCGCGTCCCTTGACCCGAAAAGGTTGGCTGTGAAGATGCCCGAAAGCACAGCAAAGGCCCAGGCTGTGGTGATGGCGAGCCAGCCCGCGCCCTCTGCCTTGGTGCGCCGCAGCAGCACGCCGGCAACAATGCCGTCGCCCAGGAACATCATGGTCAGCGTGCCTGCAAACTCGCCCAGCTCCGGACTGCGCATCATGCCGCTTGCTTCCTTTCCTGCACCTGACAATCACCCGCCTGCCACCTGTTCGCGTACTGCCCATCAGTCCGCACGCACCTGCGGCTGCCCTTCCGTCCGGCCGGTGGGCAGGTACTGCGCCGCCAGCTTCTGGAATGCTCTGACCTGGGCATCGATCCATGCCTGGTCACGGCCCAGCTCTGCCGCCAGCAGCGACGCGACCCTGGGCGCCATCGCCGTCGCCGCCGCCGCGTTCAGCAGCAGGGCGCGGGTCCGTCGCGACAGCGCATCGTCAACCGTGCGCGATTGCTCATGGCGCGCCGCCCAGATGATTTCAGCGGCGATGTAAGGCAGCTCCGGATGCAGCCGCTCCGCCCACTCCGGGCGCTCTGCTGCCAGCGCCTCCACCGCCTCCGCATCGTTCCCGTACACGGCCAGCTCGCCAAGCATCTCAAGGGCGTCCGGGTAAAATCCGTGAATCTTCAGGTCGCGGGTCGCGCACGCTGCCTCCTTCAGCTTGCCCAGCGTGATTGCGTGGTCCACCGTGTCCTCCGCCATGTGGCGGTAGGTGGTCCACTTGCCGCCTACGATGGTCAGAAGTCCCGAGTTGTCGATGTGGATGGTGTGATCCCGCGAGAGCGAGGAGGTCTTCGCGACCGGACTCTTGCCGCCGCCGTCTTCGCCGCCCTCTTTGACCAGCGGGCGAATGCCCACGTAGATGCTCAGAATGTCGTCTCGACTCGGCGGTCGGCTGAGGTACTGGGCCGCCGTCTCCAGGATGAACGCAATCTCTTCGGCAAAGGGCAGCGGCTCATAGCAAGGCGCGTCGATGGAGGTATCTGTAGTACCGACGACCAGATGCCCGTGCCACGGGATAGCGAACAGCACCCGTCCGTCGGAAGTATGCGGCACCATGATGGCGCTGTCGCCATGCAGAAAGGAGCGGTCAAAGACCAGGTGGATACCCTGCGATGGCGCGACGAGCGTGCGAGCGTGCTCGCCCTCCGCCATGCGGCGCACCTCATCTGTGAAGATGCCGGTCGCATTGACAACAACCTTCGCCTGCGCGGCAAAGCTGCGGCCCGTCTCACGGTCGAGCACCTCCACTCCATCCACGTAGCCCTCCGCATCCTTCGAGAGCCTCGTCACGGCGGCGTAGTTGAGCACCGTCTCGCCGTTCTCCGCAGCTGTCATCATCAGGTGAATTAGCAGGCGCGCATCGTCAAACTGACCGTCGTAGTACACCACCCCGCCTCGCAGGCCGTCCTTCTGGATGGTTGGCAGACGCTGCAGCGTCTCCTCCCGCGACAGGATGCGCGAGCGCCCAAACCCGTACTTGCCGGCGAGCAGGTCGTAGACCTTCATCCCGATGCCGTAGAACGGCGCCTCCCACCAGGAGTAGTTCGGCACCACAAAGGCCAGGTCATGCACCAGGTGGGGCGCGTTCTTCCGCAGCAGCCCTCGCTCCTTCAGCGCCTCCATCACCAGCGAGATATTCCCCTGTTCCAGATACCGGACCCCGCCGTGCACCAGCTTCGTCGACCGGCTCGAGGTCCCCTTGCCAAAATCCTCCCGCTCCAGCAGCAGAACGCTCAGCCCCCGCGTCGCCGCATCCACCGCCACCCCCGCCCCCGTCGCTCCCCCGCCAATCACCACCACGTCCCAGGGCTCTGTCCGCCCTTCTACCCGCGCCACCATCTCATCCCGATTCATGCCTGCTCCAAGTGTTTCCATTTAGCCGCGACTCGAGCGCAAACGTCAATCCGGACCGACGTACAAATCAATCGGCGAGAAGCCGAACTGCTTGATCTTGTGATCGACGCGACAAAAAAGAGGAGTCTCGCCGCCCTCGGTATCGGTGCCCATGACGACCCCTTCACCACGGCCCTGGTGATCTCAATGTTGGGCGACCTGATCTGACCGTGTCTGAGGAGGGTCCCCAACCTTCCAGAAAGCGGCG
>DASWUY010000022.1:0-8188 GCA_036401435.1 Acidobacteriaceae bacterium
AGTAGAAAGGTCACTGCGAGCCGGGTGGGGCAAGCGTGTTCTCTGGTCTGCTGCTTCCTGTGCGCTGCCGGTCGTTATGCAGTCTCAGAAAAAGAAGAGGAACGAGGCTTCGGCCCTTGGGCCTGGCACGCGTTCGCCTTCCAGGATGTGTCGAAAGGTCAGGTGGCGGAAGACTAACCGGAGCACTGCGAGAGCGCAAGACAATTTATGTGCGGCGTGAAGGCGGTGGGGAAGTGCTTATGCTGCAGATAAAGCAGCGCGTGCGAGTGGATGCGGAAGCCTGTGCGAGCAGGGACTTGGCATGAAGATAAGATGAAGGTTGTCGCGCTGCGTCGTTGAATCTTCTGCGGATGATCTGCGGATGATCGTCGAGATGATTCCAGTCCGGTGGGTGTGCGAGGAAGCTTCCTGATGGATCAGGGGTGGACCTCGATGACAGCGAGTCCGCTGGACGGGATGCGGAGGGTGAGGCGAGTGCCGGTGAGCGCTACGGGCTCGGGCGGTGCGAGTGTGCCGACGCGCTTGAGCGTGGCAATCTGCTGCAGGGTGGGGTTGGCAGGGGCGCCCATGGCCTTCCATGCGGTCCAGGTATCTCCATGGGTGGCGTCGACGCGGCGCACGGTGGCTTTAGCGGCTGGGGATACACCCTGAAGGTCGAGGGCGATAGTTTTTTCAGGGCCGGAGAGGCCGGGCTCGACCAAGTTCCAGACAGCGAAGACGAGGGTTCCGTCGGGGCGGCGAGTGGCAAGCACGCTCTGCGATGCGGCGCGGAGCCGCGTCTGGCCGAGGGTGTGGAGCAGACTGAAGGCGAGGAAGGCGGGCTTGGGAATATCCCGCTCGGCGATGAGGCCGTAGCCGCCGTAGAACGGAGTTTTGACGACGCCCTGCTCTTCGAAGACGTCGGAGAAGCTCCAGTAGGACATGCTCTGCACCAACCCGTCGCACTGGCGGATGGTGTCGGCCATCCAGGGGCCCTCGTAGGTGGAGTCGGTGATCTGGGTCTCGTTGGCATAGGTGGCGTTGAACTCGCTCCAGATGAGCGGGATCTGGGGCATGGCGGAGGCAGTGATCTGATCGTGCACCTTGTGCACGGCGGCGGGCACCATCTGGTGTGGCGCGATGGGGCGCTGGTCGCCGAAGACGTCGTGCGAGACGTCGTTGCCGTAGACGTGGGTGGAGACGAAGTCGAGGGGCACGTGCTGGGCGGCGGCGTGCGCGATCATGGCATCGACCCAGGCCGCCTGCGCGGTTGCGGGGCCGCCGATACGCAGGCGCGCATTGACCGCTTTGACGGCACGCGCGGTGTGGTCATAGAGCTCGAAGTAGGTCTGCTGCGCGGGTCTGCCGGTCCAGAAATCGATGTTGGGCTCGTTCCACACCTCGAAGTACCACTGCGCTACTTCGTCGATGCCGTAGCGTGCGACCAGGTGCTGCGTGAAGGCAGTGATGAGCGCGTCCCACTTGGCGTAGTCGGCGGGTGGAGAGACGATCTGCTTGTACCAGAAGGCGTGGTAGTCGGGCCGGGCGGCGAGCTTCGCGGGCATGAAGCTGATCTCGACGAAGGGGCGAACGCCGTCGGCGAGCAGGCCGTCGTAGATCTGGTCGACGTAGGAGAAGTTGTAGTGGGGGCGGCCCTTGCGGTCTTCGTCATAGACCCCCACCTCATCATGGAGGATGGCGTGGAAGCGCACGTACTGAAAGCCGGTCGCGGCGTGGACGGTGCGCAGGTCCTTGCGATAGTCGTCGCGCAGCGTGAGGATGGCGCGGCCGGAGCCGAACATCTGCTCCCAGAAGTGCGGCAGGGGGGTGCCGGGGTCCCGGGTGTCGATGGTGACTGTCTCGGGGGCGGCAGCTTGTGCGGGGGCGGCGAGCGGGCGCAGAAGCGCGAGAAGAACGAGGAACGCAGCAGACAGCAGGCGGTGCATGGGCGGTGGCTCCCGGGGTTTGCAGATGGGTGTGGTGCTGGACGCGCCCTATTCTATGCTGCGGAATGGGTCAGGCGCTTGGCGCCGCTGCCGTGCCCGGCGGATGGAGGGACGCGGCGCGCGCGACGATTTGGTGAACAAAGAAGGCAAGTGCGCACTTAAAGGCACCTTGCCAGGCACAAAGCAGGCATCTACTATCCCTTAGAACGTGCGCGGGTGGGCAGAGGCAGTTGGCCGGTCTGCGACCCTGAAGCGAGCTACCTGCCGGGCGCATGGCTGCGCTGCCGGCGGAGACGAACAAACCACCGGGGACGGTATGTGAATGGTCGAAGCGGTTGTTATCTGGAACGAGCCGAACAACCTCTCGCACTGGAACTTTCACCTAGACCCTGGCTGGGAGCGGTTTGCGGCCATGGTGCACGCCGCATCGAGAGCCATACGCCGCGTGAACCCTGATCTGCCCATTGTGCTGGGCGGGGTCTCTTCCTGCGATTGCGACTTTCTGCGTACCATGCGCGCGCAGGGCGTGATGGAGGCGGTGGACGCGGTCGGCGTGCATGGGTTTCCGCTGGACTGGAACCACTGGTCGATCGAGGACTGGCCGCTGCGGGTGGCCGAAGCGCACGAGGCCTCGGGGCTGCCGGTGTGGGTGACGGAAGTGGGCGCGTCTTCGTTTGGTGCCGAGGACGTGGCGCGGTTCGGGCTGGCGCGGACGCTGAAGCTGCTGCGGGGGCGCGCCGAGCGCATCCACTGGTACTCGCTGTTTGACCTGCCGCCGACCTGGCCTGCCTCTACCCGGCACAAGGAGGCGGAGGGCTCCTCCTACTATCGGCACTACTACATGGGGCTGCTTCGGCATGATGGAACGCCGAAGAGCTTCGCCAGGCATTTTCCACAGGATGGCGAGGTGGGTTTGTGCCAGTGGTTCCACTTTGAAGACCACCGACTGGACCAGGCCGTGGCCTGGATGAAAGAGCACAATGTCCGTTACATACGCACGGGGTTGAGCTGGGCAGACAGCTTTCGCCCCGGAGCGGAGGCGTGGTTTGATCGCATGATGCAGGCGCTGGCGCCGTTTGAGGTGGCACTGACGCTGTGCTTTACGCCCGAGCACCGGGGGCTGGAGGCGCACCACACCAGTCCTCCGCTGGACAACGCGGAGTTCGCGGCATTTGCCGAGTGGGCAGTCACGCGGTATGCTCCGGCAGAAGGTTCTTCTACTCTGGAGAAAGAAGAAGAGGTAGCATCCAGCCTATGAGCAAGCAGGTGCTGATCACCGGCGGTGCGGGCTTTGTCGGATCTCACGTGGCCGACGGACTGCTGCGAGCCGGGCACCGGGTGCGCATCCTGGACGAGCTGACGCCGCAGGTGCACCCTGGCGGGCTGCGCCCGGAGTATCTGTCTCCGGAGGTCGAGCTTGTGGTGGGCGACGTGCGGGATGCGTCGGCGCTACGCCGCGTGCTGCCGGGCGTGGACGTGATCTATCACTTTGCGGCGACGGTGGGCGTGGGTCAGTCGATGTACGAGATCAGCCGCTACATGAGCGTGAACACGCAGGGCACGGCTGAGCTGCTGCAGGCGATCCTGGACCTGAAGCTTGCCCCCGAGAAGCTGATCGTCGCTTCGTCGATGTCGATCTATGGGGAGGGCCGGTACCTGTGCCCGCAGTCTGGCCGATCGGTAAACCCCAGGGTGCGATCGCTCGAGCAGCTGCGGGCCTCAGAGTGGGAGCTGCGGTGCGAGGACTGCGGCGGTGCGCTCAAGCCCGCTGCGACCAACGAAGACAAGCCTTCGGAGATCAACTCCATGTACGCGTTGTCCAAACGCGACCAGGAGGAGCTGTGCATGATCTTCGGTCGCAACTACAACCTAGCGGTGACGGCGCTGCGCTTTTTCAATATCTACGGGACGCGGCAGGCGCTCTCAAACCCGTACACCGGCGTGGCCGCGATCTTCGCGGCGCGGATGCTGAACGGGCAGGCTCCGCTGGTCTTTGAAGATGGTGAGCAGATGCGTGATTTCGTAAGTGTGCACGACATTGTGCGGGCCAACCTGCTGGCGATGGAGGAGCCTGCTTCGAATGGACACGTGATCAACATCGGCAGCGGGCATCCCATCAGCATTCGGCAGGTTGCGGAGATCCTGGCGCGGTCGCTGGGCGCGGAGTTTGAGCCGGTGATTACGCACAAGTATCGTGCCGGCGATATACGCCACTGCTATGCAGACCTGACCCGGGCGCGAGAGCTGCTGGGGTACGAGCCGCGGGTGACCCATGAAGCGGGATTTCTGGAATTGGCGGAGTGGCTGCGGTCGCAGGAAGCAGAAGACAAGGCGGAGACGATGCTGCACCAGCTGAGCAGCTACGGGCTGACGGCGTAGAGCGCGAAGGGAGACATGGCAGGCATGGCACAGGGCAGTCCGCGAAATATTCTGGTGACGGGTGGAGCTGGCTTCGTGGGTTCGAACCTGGTCGCGCGCCTGCTTGAGGACCCGGACAGCCGTGTGACGGTGTTTGACAATCTCTCGCGGCGCGGGGTGGAGCACAACCTGGCGTGGCTGCAGTCGCTGAGTGGGCGGAGCCGGCTGTGCTTTGTGCAGGGGGATGTGCGGCGGGCGGCTGCGGTACTGGAGGCGGCGCGGGATGCAGAGGAGATCTATCACCTGGCGGCGCAGGTCGCGGTGACCACTTCGGTCGACGATCCTCGCAGCGACTTTGAAGTGAACGCGCTGGGTACGCTGAACGTGCTGGAGGCGGCGCGGCTGAACGGCAGGCGGCCGCTGGTCTTCTTCACCTCGACCAACAAGGTGTACGGGGGGCTGGAGTCGGTTGCGGTGCAGGAGCAGGGCTCGGCCTACCGGGCGAGCGACGCGCAGTTTCGTGGCGCGAACGAGGCGACGCCGCTTGATTTTCACTCGCCCTACGGCTGCAGCAAAGGAGCGGCCGACCAGTACGTGCGCGACTATGCGCGGATCTACAAGCTGCCCGCGGTGGTCTTTCGCATGTCGTGCATTGCGGGGCCGCACCAGTTCGGGAACGAGGACCAGGGGTGGGTGGCGCATTTTCTCTATTCGGTCCTGGCGCGCAAGCCGATTACCATCTACGGGAACGGCTGCCAGGTGCGCGATATTCTGCACGTGGACGACTTGGTGGATGCGGTGGTGGCGGCGCGGGAGAGGATCGACATCACGGCAGGCCAGATCTACAACATCGGGGGCGGGATGGAACAGAGTGCGTCGGTGCGCGAGATGCTGGCCGCCATTGAGCGTACGACCGGCCTTGCGCCGCGGCTGAGCTTTGCCGAGGTACGGCCCGGGGATCAGCCGCTGTACATCTCTGACATCTCGAAGTACCGGGCGCACACGGGTTGGCGACCGCGGCGCTCGCTCGGCGCGATGCTGGAAGACATGCACGGGTTCTGGCGTCAGCATCGCGAGACGATCCTCGAGCTTACGACGGCGGTTGGGGCGCAGCCAGCGAGTGCGCATGAAGAGCTGGTCGCAGACGAGGTCGCTTGATGCGGTATGCGCTCGTCAATCCGAAGTGGAGCTTTGAAGGATCGACCTACTTCGGGTCTCAGCAGCCGGTGATGCCGATCGAGCTCTTCTCGGCGCGCGAGATGCTGCGCGCGGCGGGGCACGAGGTGCTGCTGGTCGATGCGTTTCTGGAGCAGCTCTCGCCCGAGCAGGTTCGGTCGCGCCTGGATGGGTTCGGGGAAGATTTCCTGGTCATGCCGACGGCGAACTCCTACCTGTTCTGGCGGTGTCCGCAGCCGGAACTGCGGGTGCCGCAGCAGTGGCTGCGTGCACTGGGACGGAGCTCGACCAGCGTGTTGATCGGTCCGCACGCCTCGGTCACGCCGCGGGCGACGCTGGTCAAGACCGGAGCCGACCTGGTGCTGCGCGGGGAGCCGGACCAGACGCTGGCCATGCTGGCCGATACGGCGAGGATCGCGATACCGGGCTGCGTGTGGATGGAAGAAGGGCGGATGCTTGCAGCGCCCGAGCCGCTGGGTGTGACGGACATGCGCGCGGTGGGCCCGGCGGACTATTCTGATTATCCGCTGGCGCTGCACACCCACAAGCACCACGTGTTTACCGAGGTGGCGGGTCTGGGCGCGGAGGTGGAGTTTGCGCGCGGCTGCCCGTACGCCTGCACCTTCTGCAACAAGACACTGTTTCGGAACAAGTATCGGGAGCGCGAAGTGGCGAGCGTGCTTGCGGAGATTGACGCGCTGATCGCGCGCGGCGTGACCTATGTGTACTTCATCGACGAGATCTTTGGCGTGGGCAGGCAGGTGCGGACGCTGCTTGAAGCGATTGCGGAGCGGCCGCTCTCGATCGGCTTCCAGTCGCGCATTGATCTGTGGGACGAGGAATCGCTGGACCTGCTGGGTCGGGCGCACTGCATTTCGATCGAGTGCGGGATTGAGTCCATCACCAAGGAAGGCCGCGACGGGATGAACAAGAACTGCCGCTTCAGCAACGAGCGGATCGCGGAGCTGCTGATCTACGCGCGGCAGAGGATTCCCTGGGTGCAGGCCAACCTGATCAAGACGCCGCACGACGATGCGGCTGCGGTGCGTGAATTCCAAGCGCAGCTGAAAGGGCACGGGGTGTGGGTGTCGGAGCCGGTGCCGATGTTTCCGTTTCCGGGCTCGCCCGAGTATGTGCAGACCTTTGGCGCGCAGCCGGATGATCGGGCCTGGGAGCGCGCGCACGACTTCTACCTGGGCCTGTTCACCGACAAGGGATTCAGCGACATCCAGGAAGCACAGCCTCTGCCTCTCGAGGAGCTCGAATGCGCCTGCTGATCACCACGGATACAGTGGGCGGCGTCTGGACGTATACGAAAGAGTTGACCGAAGGGCTGCTGGTACGCGGCAACGAAGTGATCCTGATCAGCATGGGGCGCGCGCCCTCGCCGGACCAGCGGGCCTGGACCAGGCGCATGTGTGTGAAGTGGCCGGGCTGCTTCCGCTATCTGCCGACCGAGCATGCGTTGGAGTGGATGCAGCAGAACGAGGGCTGCTATCGCCAGGCGGAAGCCGTGCTGATGGAACAGGTGGAGAGCTTTGCGCCTGACCTGCTGCACCTGAACCAGTACTGCTACGGCTCGCTGCCGACCGACCTGCCGAAGGTCGTGATGGCGCATTCGGACGTGATGAGCTGGAGCGAGTGCTGCCGCGGCGGACAGCCGGGAGACTCGCCCTGGCTGCGGCAGTACCTGCGGGTGGTGCGGGAAGGCCTGGCGAACGCGGATGCGCTGGTGGCTCCGTCGCGGTGGATGATGGAAGCGCTGGCCCGCAACTACGCGCTGCCCGCACACTGCGCGGTGATTGCGAATGGCCGCGCGGTAGCCGGCAGAAATGAAAAGACGGCGCGCAAGCTGCAGGCTGTGACGGTGGGGCGGGTGTGGGACGAAGGCAAGAATGTGCGCGTGCTGGAGGAAGCGGAGTCGCCCATGCCGGTGCTGGTGGCGGGCGAGCTGGCTCTTGAAGCAGAGCCGCCGTTTGCCTCGTCGCGGCTGCGGCTGCTGGGGCAGCTCTCGGAAGAAGCGGCGCTGACCCTGTTTGCCCAGTCGGCCATCTACATCGCCACCTCGCTCTATGAGCCGTTTGGCCTGGCTCCGGTAGAGGCGGCGCTCTCCGGGTGCGCGATCGTGGCGCATGACATTCCGAGTTTTCGCGAGGTGTGGGGGGAGAGCGCGTTGTACTTCAGCCATGCCGAGGAGCTGTCGGCGATCCTCCATGCGCTGTATGCCGACCGGGTGCTGCTGCAGAGAGTTGCAGCGCGGGTGCGGGCGCGGGCGCGCTCTCTCTACTCGCAGGATGCGATGGTGGAGAAGTACCTGGACCTGTATGCATCGCTGGGCGCTCGGGTAGACCTGGTTGAGGCGGAGCATGCCTCGTAGGTTGCGAGTCGCGTTTTTCGTACACACGATGCGGTCGGACTGGAACAACGGGAACGCGCACTTTTTGCGCGGGCTGGCGCGGGCCATGGGCAGCGGCTTGCCGCAGGACGCAGCAGCGCAGCCCACGGCCGCGCAGGCCGGGGGCACCGTGCCGCCGCAGGGGCACCAGGTGACGGTGTTTGAGCAGGAGGAAAGCTGGTCGATGCAGGGCCTGCTGACCGAGCGGCGAGGCGCTGCGTCCGTTGAACAGTTTGCCCGCGTTTACCCGGACGTGGACGTGGTCGCGGTGCCCGAGGGGGCGTTGTTGCGCGCGCGCCTGGCCGAGCAGGATGTGGTCATCGTGCATGAGTGG
>DASWUY010000023.1:0-3913 GCA_036401435.1 Acidobacteriaceae bacterium
ACGCCCGTCGGCGTGGTGTTCAAGGGATAGTAGTTTCCGCTCTGCGCAGACCCGAACGTCTGCGTGACTGGCCCGGTCAGCTTGCCGCTGCCAGTGTCCACCTGGTACACGAGCAACGCGCCCGGACCCGGATCCGCCGCACTCAACGAAGGCGCGAACGAAACCACCACGAACAGCAGCGTGCCGCCGGGGTTCATCGCCACCGCCACCGGCGCGTTCCCCGGCAGCGTGTAGGTGGTGGGCTGTTCAAGCCTTGCGCCCGTCCCGATGGTGTAAGCGATCAGGGTGTTGTCATCGTGATTGATCACGAACAGGTTGTTCCCATTCGGTGAGGTGACCAGGCCTACGGGGTTGTGCCCCGCATTGGTCGGCGTCCCCGACACTTCGTTCAACGCGCCGCTCTGCGAATCCACCAGGTAAGTATTGATCACGCCGACACTCGTGCTCGCCGACGCCACGTACAGGTAGTCGATCGTGCTGCTCTGGCCGCACGAGATCAGTCCCAGTCCTATGCCCGCCGATACCGTGATGGCCAGAAAGCCCTGGCTCCAGTTCCTAAACTTCATGCGTTTCCTTCGCCTTGTCCATTTGCCGGCACACAGGATCGTTGTAGGGAAGACTCCCGCTTGCATTGTAAGAGCTCCATCGCGCCGCTCAACGCTGACTGCCGTGCGTCGTTGCGGTCAGGCAGGTAGACAGCCCGGTGCCGCCATAGGGCGAGTTCTCCGTCCCGCTCAACACGCCGGTGCTCGGGTCCAGCTCGTACCCGGTAATCCCTAGCCCCTGGAAGTCCGCCGTGTACACAAAGCGCTTCAAGTGGGGCTCCACGATGACGCACTGCGGAAAGGCTCCGGTGCCATAGGAGCCCGTAAGCGACGGAATCCCGGTGCCCGCGGCAATGGAGTAGCCGGTCAGGTTCGAACTGCCCCGGTTGGTGACAAACATGAACCGCCCGTTCGAGTCGACGACCACACTGGAGGGCGCCTCGCCCGTCCCCACCGAGCCCACCGGTGACAGCGCCCCGCCGACACCAACCGAGAACCCCAGCAACTGGCTCTGTGCGCTATCCGTCACATACACATAGCTGCTCGACGGGTGGCTTGCCACCGCGCTTGGTGTCACCCCGGCACACAGCGGGCTGCCGGCCACCGGCGTGACCACCCCGGTCGAGCCGATGGAGAGCGCTTCCACCGCGCCGCCCAGCGTGGCTGGTGCCTTGGCGCAGCCGGCTGCCTGGTCCGTCACGTAGAGCGTGCTCCCATTCGCCAGCACGTTCACTGCTGTTGGAGCCGCGTTCAAAGGATAGTAGCTGGCGCTCTGCGCGCTTGGCAGCGTCTGTGTTACGGGTCCTGTCTGCCCCAGGTTCCCCGTCGCAGGATCAATCGAGTAGACGATCAGCGCACCCGGCCCTGGGTTCAGGTCCGTGAACAGGGGCGCGTAGAAGTCAACAACAAACAGCAGGGTGCCGGCGGCGTTGATTGCAAGCGCCACAGGCTCGCTCCCCGGCGTGTTGTACGTGGACTGCGCGTAGAGCTTGGCATCGGTGCCAATGCCGTACACGATGATCGTGTTGTCATCGTGATTGATGACGTAGAGCGTCTTGCCGTTCGGCGAGGTCACCAGCCCCACCGGGTTGCGCCCGGCAGGAAACGGCGAGTTGGGGATCTGGAGCAGCGCGCCGGTCTGCGCGTCCACCCGGTAGACGTTGATAACGCCCGGATCGTTCTTGGCCGATGCCAGATACAAATAGTCCACCGTGTTGCTTGCGCCACACGACGTCAGTCCGAGCCCGATCCCGGCAGATACTGCGGCGCCCAGTATGCCCTGGCCCCATCTACTCAACTTCATGCGTTTCCTTTACCCTCGCCCATCTCCGCCCTCTCAGCACCCGTCGCACTACCGCGAAGCCGAAGTGGCCAGGCACCAGCTCGGCGTACCCACGGTCGGGAAGGCCGAGCCGCCTGTCGGAACCACCAGGCTGCCCGTCTGCGGAGTGAACCGCCGAACGGCAATGGTGTTATCCTGCGAGCCGGCCGCGTAGATGTACTGGTTCGAAGGGTCCTCGAAGATGCAGACCAGCCCCGAAGGCGCACCGAGGTACGGGGACATGAAGGAGGGATTATCCAGGTGGCCCGTATTCGCATCCACGGCATAGCCGCTGATGTCGCTCGACGCCGTGTTGATCCCCACTCCTGGTCCCGCATTCGCTACGTAGACATACGTGGTTCCTGCGCCCACCACGCTGATCAACTGCTGCGGGTTGCCGGCCACGCTGCTGGTATTGGCCGATGCTCCAGCGCTCACCGTCGCCAGCGCGCCAAGGTTCCCCACGTTGTAGGGGCGGATCACGTTATCGCCGGAGTCCACCAGGTAAATGTAGTTCCCGCCACCGGTGATCGAAGCGATGCGGCTGTTCGGGTCATCCGGCGCTGGGCGCTGCAGCCCGGTCTGCGTCTGCGTCAGTTGCCCGCTCGAACCCGACACGGCATAGGTATAGATCGTCTCCACATCGTTGTTCGTGATCGAGCCCGCATCCATTGCGAACAGGTACTGTCCATTCGTATGGAAGTCCACAGGAGAGCAGCCGACAGGGAAGTAGGTCAGGTTCTGCTGCTGCTGGTTGGTCACCAGGTCCAGGCGCCCCGTCGAGGTATCAATCGTGAACACGGTCACGTCGCCCGCAGCGCGAAACACGCCCGGGCTCTCCTGGCAGGGGAAAGCATCCGTCTGCGTCGTGCTCACCGTCTGCAGGGCGCCGCTCGAGTTACCGATCGGCGAGTAGCTGTCCAGCACAAACAGGTGGGTGCCCGACGCGTCTGCAGCCAGCCGAATCGACCCCAGCCCCTGCGAAAGGTACGAGTGCTGGAAGGTCAGCTGTCCATAGCCGCCAATGGTGAACACCGAGATGTTCCCACCCGGGTAGGTCAGGTTGCCCGATGCGTCTTCCGTCCGCACCCCGGCATTCAGCACGAACAGAAAGCGCCCGTTGGAGGTAATGACCGCGCGTACCGGATTCGAGCCCCCGGAGGTGAAAGGCGATCCCGGCACACTCCTCAGCCTTCCGTTGTTGTTGTCTTCCTTGTAGCCGCCGATCTGGCCGCCAATCCCTCCGTTCGGCTGTGTCCCCGTCACGTACACGTAGCCGACGGTAAAGTCGTTGGCGCATGAGGTTACGCCCAACATAATGCCTGTAGAGACTGCCAAGGCCAGTAGAGCCTGGCCCAATTTCCTGAACTTCATGCGCTTCCTTCATCCTGACACCGGGGGTGGCGCAGGCATTCATGTGAGGAGCCGCTCACCAGAGAGGGCTCCGACCCATTGTAACTTGCTCGCTGCCCCTGGCGAACAACTCAGCTATCCCGAACCCGGAAGCCCGATGCCTGAGCCGCCAGGGACAGAACTGTGGCAGGCCCGTGCTGCCCTTCAACCACTCCACTCGGTTGCCCCAGCGCCGCATGCACCCACCGCCCTGGTGACCGCCGCAACGTTGCCGCGCACCGCATCAGCCTTTCGACGCTTGCCAAGGGGCGGACGTGAGCGCCCCAGTCGGAAGCATCACCCGTCCCATGCCCTCGCGCCCTTTCGCCCGGCTGAGGAAACGCGGACGCTACCAGACCCGACAGGCACTCGCCGGCATCATCGGCTGCCCCGCATGGCACCCAAAAGCCTTGCCGAATTGGTCGAAGTTCTGCACGGTCCCATTGGTCCGGAACTGCCCAGGCGAGTGCGGATCGGTCTTGATCGAGTTGGCGGCATACTGGTCGCTGCGGTTCTCGCACCACACCTGCGCAAATGCGATAAAGAAGCGCTGCGAGGGTGTGTAGCCGTCGATCTTCTCTGCCTGCGCCGCCCCGCCCTGCGTAGCCAGCACGCTTTGCAGCGCCTGGTATGCAATGTGAATCCCGCCATTGTC
>DASWUY010000024.1:0-3175 GCA_036401435.1 Acidobacteriaceae bacterium
AGTTGCGGCACCAGGCGAGCGCGGGCCGCCCACCAGGGGACCAAGGCTCATACATGCCAACGCCAGGCCGCTGCCCGGCGCAAGGCAATCGACCACGTGGGCCCACGATAGACGCCACGCGACAACATACCCCCACCCCGCGCAGAGCGCCAGTATGCCCGCAGCGTAACCATAGCCGGGAGCTCGCACGTCGGCTACACCCAGCATCCAAAACGGGTGCGCCCCGAAGTCTCGTAGATGAAAGGCGATGACCAGCACCCGCTCGCCGAGAAAGAAAGTCAGCAGGCAGCCCAGCCCCAGGTTCCAGATTCGGTCCGGATCAAGTTCCAGCCGCAGCGCGAGTCGGCAGGCAACCAGCAGCCCGGCCAGCAGCCCGAATGCTGCCAGAACGCCTTGCGTCGGCAGCACGAGATGTCCGTGATTTGGATGGGGTGGCAAGCAAGAAGGAATTGCAGGGGCGATGCGCAGACGATCCGAGGGACCTCAGGCGCCGCACTCCGACTGCAAGGTAAAGCGAAAGACTGACCCACGGGGCCGTGCATGAACGTGCCGGTGAACCCGTCCTAGGACGGCGGGAACTCTCCGCGGCTCTTTAGGCATCCCGAACTGGCGGGCACTGCGCACCGAGCCGATTGTCGAGTCGAGCTCCCTGTTCAATGAATTATAGGTTCAACCGGCATGAGTCCAAATGCACCTGCTTTGCAGGCCAGTCTCACAACTCGGATGCTAGCGTCAGCGCACGCGGAATGCAAGTCGGGCTCGGCGCACGGAAGTAAGCTTGTTTTTATCCGGTACGACGAGCATCATGCCCGGCCGGGTCGCTCAGCACTTCCTCGAGCAAACCGTTGAGCGAATGCGCGCGCGTGCGCATCGCCGTCTCGGTCGCCTCTACCCTGCCGTTGAGCGCGCTATGCCGCTCTTCCAGCGTCAGCAATTCATCGGCAACATTCAGGGCTGCGAGCACCGCCACACGCAGCGAGTCCACTGTCGCCCCATGCGAAGCGACCGCGCGCATCTTCTGGTCGACCAAATCGGCCAGTTTCTGAATGTACTCCGGGTCCTGTCCGCGCAAGTGGTAGGTCTGGTCGTAGATCTCGACCGTCACATGCCGGCTCTCTGCGCTCATGGGTCCGCCTGCTCCGGTTCAATGTCACCGCGACTGCTCTCAGCACGCTGCTGTCCGCTGGCGCGTGTTTCTCTTTGTTCAGCTGCCGACCTCGTCCAGCTGCTTCATCATCCGCTCAACCCGGCCGCGTACCTGTTCCCGCTCCTGCTCGAGCGCGCGCAGCCGGCCCTCGGTCTCAGCCAGCTGCGAAGACTGCTCGTCGAGCAGCTGCTGCAGTGTGGCCGCATTCGCCTCTGCGGTCGAACGCGCGTCGCGTTCCTTCTTCAAAAGCTGTACAGCGCGTACAACGCGCTGCTCCAGGATAGAAAAGTCGTCACCGGACGAAGCAGTTTCAGCGGCCGGCGTCTCCGGATTGGTTAACGTGAAGGTGGACATCGGGTCCTCTGGAGTGAAGTATAACGCCTCCAGAAACAGGCTACGCGGCTCGTCCACATCCATCCCTAGGTAGCCTCCGGAGACGTGGTTGCTCCCCATCCTGGCTTCGCCCCACGCGCTCCCCGTGCCGGTCACTTCGGGGCTGGAGGGCGATCGTCCACCACCGTGTACTCTGCCGGAATGGTAAACATGGCTGGATCGGGCGGATCCGTCTTCAGATCCGTTACGTAGAAGCGCTGGCGCCCATAGCGGGGGTCATCGCGTTTCGACACGATGTTGATGCCGAGCGCCTCGGCGTACCAGAACTCCCGCCGGATAACCAGCGGGCTGCTGTTCCCGAGGCTCCCGGCCGCCACCGTGTTGGTAATCTGCCAACCGTGCACGTCCACGCCCTCCCGCCGCGCCATGCCCAGGTCCTTGCGTTCAATGCCGGGCTCGGCCTGGTCCACGCCCGCAGGCCCGCGCTCTTCTCTCTCCGGTTCGGCTGCGGGGTCCCCTTCATAGCGCAGCAGGTGGCAGAAGCCTGTGCGCGGCTCGCAGTTGTAGAGCGTGTGCAGAATGGGGTCGGCAAACTGCAGGTACGAGATAGCAGTCTCTGGTGGCTCGGTCGAGCCTGGGCGCGACCTGGCAGAGGTGAGCAGCCGCCGCTCTTCAAAGATGCGGCCGTCGGCATCCCGCGCGATCACCCGCTTGTTCCTGGTGGTGATCGTATTTCCGTCCGCAAACGTCTGCACCCACTCCGTGTGCAGCAGGCAAGTGAAGGGCGCATGCGGGATGGAAGGGATGTAGATGCTTTGCAGCGTCTGGGTAACGCCGCCATCGATGCGCTCTGAGGTGCTCACCTGCTGCGCCGGGGCGGTCGCAACCGTCAGCAGCAGCAGGGCAGTCCAGGCGCCCCGGGCCGCCGTCCTGCCCGGGCGGAACGGAAGACGCGAATCGTGAGGCAGAGGCATAAGCCACCCACTTCCCACCAGCACCCCAGTATCCCACGTGTCCCTCCTGCAGCACACGCTTTTCTGGCTCTGCCGCGTTGAGCCGGCGCGTCGCGGCTAGTAGAATCAAAGAGGCGTCTTTCCAATCACTTGCAGGCCATCGCAATGGAAGGTGCTCGAAAGGCGCATCCCTCCTATGGCAGACGAACAGAACCCCCAGCTTCCCCTCGGCCCCGGCTCAGAAGAGAGTGCGAATGGTGCCGGTGGTCCCGGCGGACCCACTGGCCCCGGCGCCGCCAACATGATCTCCATCAACATAGAAGACGAGATGCGGCGCTCCTATCTCGACTACTCCATGTCGGTGATCATAGGCCGCGCCCTCCCGGATATTCGTGACGGCTTCAAGCCCGTCCATCGCCGGGTGCTCTACGGCATGCATGACATGGGCCTGCAGCCCAACAAGAAGTACACCAAGTGCGCCAAGGTCGTGGGTCATGTCATGGGCAACTATCACCCGCATGGCGACGCGTCTATCTACGACACCATGGTGCGGCTGGCCCAGCCCTTCAGCCTGCGTTACCCCATGGTGGACGGGCAGGGAAACTTCGGCTCGATCGACGGCGATCCCCCGGCGGCGATGCGGTATACCGAGTCCCGGCTGGCCAAGATCGCCGGTGAAATGCTCGCCGACATCGACATGGAGACGGTGGACTTCGTTCCCAACTACGACGAGTCGACGCTT
>DASWUY010000025.1:0-2191 GCA_036401435.1 Acidobacteriaceae bacterium
TGGGCGTGTTAGCGGCCACGGTTGCGGCCACATCCGTGATAAAGGTATAGCCGTTGGGCTGGCCATAGCCTGTCACGTTGTCCCAGCCCTGGGTGATGGTCAGCGAAGAGTCCGTACCAAAAGCCAGTGCGTCATAGTCTCCTTCGTGGTCGTTAGTCTCGTCGAACAGCGCGCTGTAAAAGGATGTAGTGTTCTGCAGCGGGCTGGACAGCGTCGCCGCCGAGTAGTAGGTAGAGCCCTTCGTGTCGACGACATAGCCCGCAACATCCTGCGGGCTGGTCACCGGCAAAACATCTTTGATGGCGCCCGCCGGCAGCGAAGCAAACAAAGGTGCGGCCTGGCCGAGCGGAGCCCCGGCTTTTTCGAGAGCCAGCGCCCAGATGCCGGAGAAGACAGGGCTCGCCAGCGAGGTGCCGCCAATGGCGCTCAGGGAGCCGTAGTAGACGAAGATGCCGCCGGTCCCTGGGTCAGCAATGGCAGCAATGTCAGGCTCCTGGCGTCCGGTTCCAGGCACGGAGCTCTGCCACGCCGGCTTGGGGATGTAGGTGCTCTCGCCCCCGCCTGCGCCGTACACAAAGCCGGCAACATAGGGCGGGTCAAGCGGGTAGGTCCATCCAAAAGAGAGAAAGGACTCGTTGACGCCCCAGCCCGTGTCCGCGTAAGTGCCGCCGGGGTTCAGCAGGTTAAGGGTCGTGCCGCCAACAGCCGTCGCATAGGCTGACGTAGCCGGGTACGAGGCGCCCCCAGCGTGCGGGTTGCCGGTGCCTTCGTCGCCCGAGTCGCCGCTCGAGAAGTTGACCGTAACGCCCGCCGCAGCGGCTGCCTTGAGGACCTGCTCAAAGCCCTCCACGGTGGACTTGCCGTAGAGGAACTCCGGGTAGCCATAGCTGTTCGAAATGACGTTGCCCAGGTGATTCTTCACCGCGTACTGGATCGCATACTCAAACTCGGTCCAGTCCTGGGTGGGGGTGATCAAAAGGACAATCCGCGCTTTGGGCGCCATGGCGTGCGCCCACTGCACGTCTAGGTCCGCCTCGGTGGTCCAGTCGGTGATGTACTCGAGCTCGATCGGGCTCGGCGCCCCGTCGGGGTAGACGATGTGGAAGTTATAGGAAGCCGGATTGGGCAGCCCCGTCCACTTGTTGAAGAGCGCGAAGTCAGACGCAACGGTGGCTGCGTAGGAAGGGCCATCGACGATGACAATCGTCTGTCCCTCCCCCTCATAGCCGGCTTTGTACGCAGCCTTCAGGCCGTAGTGCGCCTGTACCTCCTGGGGCGTGTAGCCGCAGGGCAGGTTCACGGCGTTGTAGACCGGACCATAGTAGCTGGCCGCCGGCAGCGCCGGGGCGCCAGGCGAAGCCGGGACACTCTGGAACTGCACCTCTCCCGCGCCGGTAAAGCAGTTGGAGGTAAACAGCGTCGAGAGGACCGGGTTGGTCCCCGCCGGCACCTTGATGGGCGCAAGTGTCTTGCCGGAGTGCGGCTCCTTGAAGGAAACCGCGTGGGACTTGAAGGGCATGTTGGTTAGCCCGGTCACGCCCTTGATCAGCGTGCCCGCCGCGCCTGGCATGGAAGCAGGACGCGCATTCGCGCGGAAGGTCTTGCCCGCATATTCGTACTCGTGGATCTCGGTCTGGAAGGCAGCTTCCAGCTGGGTCACGTTGCCGCGGGCGTGGATCGAGGAGCTTTCTGCATCCGCATCCAGAATGGTGAGCCCATGCGACTCCATCTCCTTCCGGACCGTAGCCATCTCCTCCGGCGTAGCGGCGTACCGGGCCAGGTCGCTCGGCGTCATCCACTTGTGAAAGGTTGGAGAGCCCGGGTGGTACAACTCGGCCAGCGCCTGGTTGTAAGCATCCTCATCGTGCAGCTTCAGGTGGACGGTGACCGACGAGGTCTCCTCCGCCTTGGCACGGCCGTGGTCGGCGGCCCGCTGCAGGGCGCCGGGCGCTTCCAGAACGGTACGTGCATCGGACTGCGCGACCAGCGGCGAGGCCACGAGCGGAGCGAGCAGGGAGGCGGCGAGCAGAGTGAGAGGCTTGGCAACGCGCTGCCTGGCCAGGGTCGGCTGGGGGACGAGGGGCTGCGACATGACGGTAGTTCTCCTTACCTGGGCTGAGTTGGTGGTGAGTTCGCTGGGAAGCTGACAGGAGCAGGGACCTGGGGGAGAGCCTGGCCTGGCACCCAGCAT
>DASWUY010000026.1:0-2257 GCA_036401435.1 Acidobacteriaceae bacterium
CCCTCCGCCCTCGGCCTCGCCGCCGGCTTTGCCATCAACGTCATGGTGCGCCGCGCCCTGGAGGCCGAGCCCCTCGACCCCGCCCAGGTCCGCGCCATGCTCGCCCTCGCCGCCCGCAACCACATCGAGCTCGACGTCCCCAACCTCAACGTCATCGTCGACCAGCGCATGACCCGCGCCATGCTCGCCCTCCAGGCCGCCCCCCGCGTCCCCGGCCTCCTGGAGCAGGCCGCCGCCATCGCCGGCGCCATGAACGCGCTCCCCTTTACCGCCAACATCTGGCAGGCGCAGAACCTCTGGTACGAGATCTGGCACAAAATGCATACCCGCCAGGCCCGCCGCGCCAACGACGCTGTCCTCGAACAGACCCTCTTCGCCGAGCTCGGCCGCCTGCTCTCCATCGCCCCCACGCAACTGGCGGCCGGCGAGTGGGTTGACACCGTACAACAAGCCCCGCCGCAGACCGCGGCAGGCTCGTCCAGAAGCAGGCGCGCCTGACCGGCGCGCGGATCACTTTCGGGAAAGCTCCTGTGACTCCCGGAAACAAAAGTGCAGGGCCCAGGCCTACTTGCCGCCGCCTCCGCACATCCGACGCTTGGTCACCCTGCCTGCTCGCAAGCGCAGGACTTGAAACCGCAGCAAGACCCAACCGGAAAGAGGCACATCCATGAACGGAAACAAGCCAACACGCATCATCCTGGCGGCCACGCTCACCCTCGCGAGCACGCTCGCCTTCGCCCAGTACAACCCCCAGTACGGACCCCCACCCCAGGGCCAGTGGGATGACGCCCACTGGGGCAACGGCCCCCAGGGCTATGGCGAGTACTACCAGGAGCAGGGCCGGCCCAACTTCGGGGCCCGCCGCGGTTACGCCACCGGCTATGAAATGGGCGTCAGCGACCGCCGTACCGGCCACAGCTACCGCCCCACGCACCTCGACGAGTTCAAGCACGTGCCTGACCCGCCGCCCGGCATCTCCCACGACGAGTTCAAGCACTTCTACCGCGAAGCCTTCCTCCGCGGCTACCAGCGCGGCTACGGCCACTAGACCGCTGCACGCCAGGGCCCCGCTCGTCGGGGCCCTGTGTTGTCCAGCCCGCCGCTCGTCGGGGCCCTGTGCTGTCCAGCCCCTCGCGCGCCGTGGCCCCCTTGTTATATCGCGCCCGCGCGTCGTGGCTCTGTGTTATGTCACCCGGCCCCGCGCCCCCTTCACGAACGCCACCGCAGCGTCACCGGCCCCGCCATCGGGTGCCGAAACTCCGCTCCCGTTCGCTCCGCCTCCAGCCGCGCCGCCTTCAACCCGAAATACCACTTCGCCGGCCGGTCCGCATCGTCGATCAGCATCAGCGTCGGGTCATACCGCAGCCCCTCCGCCTGCTCCACCATCGTCACCTGGTCCTGCTCCACAAACCGCTTGCCGAAAAACGTAGCCACGGCTGTGACAAATGGCACCCTATAGAAAACATTCCACGCCGCATACACATCGATCCGGCACGCCGAAGCCGTCGTCGGCGTCACCGTCGTAATACTTGAAAACCACTTCTCCCCGCACCGGATCGTCTCAATCCGCCGATTCGGCAGCACAAAATCGATCGTCGTCGTAATCGGCTCTCCATACACCCCCAGCAGCTTGTACGGCGCGCTGTTTCCTGACGGCGTATGCGCCGCCATCCGGAACCCCTGCTCGATCGGCTCGAAGTGCTTCTCCTTCTCATGCATCGAGGCCTGCTTCCGCCACCACCAGGACTGGTGCACAAACGGTCCATGCGCCGGGTCCATCAGCCCGATGATCCCGTGATCCACGTTGCACGGCAGCTCCGCCGTCAGGTGCGCCGAGCGGTACCGCCCGCTGAACTTCGGCGTCTCCGGCACCCCCGGCAGCGCCCGCTCCCCGGCCCGTAGGCGCCCCGTCCCTGGCTCCGGCACATACACCCACGCATAGCCGTCCCGCTCCTCGCACGGAAACGCCGTCCCGTAGATCCGCGTCGGGTCCAGCGTGTCCTTCGCCGTCAGTGAAGGAATCCCAGTACACTGCCCGCTCACCGGCTCAAAGCTCCACCCGTGGTACTTGCACGTCAGCGCCCGTCCATCAAACCATCCACACGACAGCGGAATCCCCCGGTGCGGACAACTGTCCCGCATCGCAAACAAACGCCCCTGCTCCGTCCGCCCCAGCACCAGCGGAACCCCCAGCAGCAGCGCCGTCTTTACGCTCCGCCCCCGCAGCCCGCCCGAGCGCATCGCCGGGTACCAGTCG
>DASWUY010000027.1:0-1814 GCA_036401435.1 Acidobacteriaceae bacterium
TCACCCGCACCATCAACGCCGCAGGCCAGTCGCTGGGACTCTTCAAGGACATGAAGGAGAACCTCTCCGGTGACGACGTGCGCGAGGGCCTGGTAGCGGTAATCAGCGTCAAGCTGCCGCAGCCCCAATTCGAAGGCCAGACCAAGGGCAAGCTCAACTCCGACATCGCCGGTACCGTGCAGGCGCTGGTCAACGAAAAGCTGGGCATGTTCCTCGAGCAGAATCCCCAGACCGCCAAGAAAATCATCAACAAGGCCATCGACGCAGCGCGGGCCCGGGAGGCAGCACGCAAGGCGCGCGATCTGACCCGCCGCAAGGGTGTGCTCGACGGCGGCGGCCTGCCCGGCAAGCTCTCCGACTGCTCGGAGCGCAACCCGGAAAAATGCGAGCTCTACCTGGTCGAGGGTGAGTCCGCCGGGGGCACGTCGCGCCAGGGGCGTGATCGGCGCTTCCAGGCCATCCTTCCGCTCAAGGGCAAGATCCTCAACGTCGAAAAGGCGCGCTATGACAAAATGCTGGGCCACGAGGAGATTCGGGCCATGATCACCGCCCTCGGCGCGGGCATCGGCAAGGATGACTTTGACCCTTCCAAGCTGCGCTACGGCAAGATCATCCTGATGACCGATGCCGACGTCGATGGCTCGCACATCCGCACCCTTCTGCTTACCTTCTTCTTCCGGCACATGCAGGAGCTCATCAAGCGCGGCCACGTCTACATCGCCCAGCCGCCGCTCTACCGCATCAAGAAGGGCAAGTTCGAGCAGTACATCAAGGATGATCGCGAATTCGTTAAGGTGATGGTGAATCGTGCCTCCGAAGGGATGATCGTCAAGTACGGCGTCCAGCCGGATGGCACCTTCCGCGGCCAGATGGAAGGCACCGCGCTGACCCGTTTCATGAGCCAGCTCGATGAGTACCTGGGCTTCTACGACAAGCTGAACCGCCGCCTGCGCAACAACGAGGTGCTCGACCTGTTGGGCAAGCGCGACCTGGTGCGGCGCGCCGACTTCGAGGGCCCCCACGAGTCAGGAGCGCCGGCCAAGCTTGCCGCCGTCCACCAGGACCTGCTGCAGCTCGCGCCCAAGTACCAGCTCAAGGCTGTGCACGCACCCACCTTTGACGAAGAGCACCAGACCTGGTCCCAGAGTTTCACCGACGCCCAGGGGGCGCTCCGCCGCATCGACTGGACCCTGGCTTCAACGCCCGAGTACCGGCAGATGATGGCCAGGCGCGGCCTGTTGGGCGAGCAGCTGGCGACCCCGTTCACCATTGAATATGCAGGCCAGGCAGCTCGCAAGGTTCCCACCCCGCAGGAGCTCGCGGCCATCGCAGAAGAAGAAGGGGACACCGACATCGAGACTACCGGCGAGCGCGAAGCCGGCACCCCGGCGCCCCGTCGCGCCACTCGTACTTCGCACGAGCCTGTGACCAAGGCCACCGCAGGGGAGCTCTTCCAATACGTCATCGACCAGGGACGCAAGGAGTACGCCGTCAACCGCTTCAAGGGCCTGGGCGAAATGACCGATACCCAGTTGTGGGACACGACCATGGACCCCGCACGCCGAACCCTGCTCCAGGTGCGCCTTGAAGACATTGCGGAAACCGAACACATCTTCACCACGCTCATGGGTGAGGACGTGGAAGCACGCCGCAAGTTCATTGAAGACAATGCGCTCGACGTCAAGAACCTGGACATCTAAGCGCAGCCACGCACCGCAACATTCTGCTCGCCCGCAACCGAACCGCTCCCACAAGGAGCGGTTTGCCTTTGTATCCCACCACACGCCCCAACCCCGCACCACTTCGCGCGACCT
>DASWUY010000028.1:0-3954 GCA_036401435.1 Acidobacteriaceae bacterium
GTGGTATTCGGGCTGGCGCTTGCACATCAGGCCGCCGTCCTTGTCCTTGCCGAAGCGGTGCGAGATGCACTCGACGACAGCGAAGGTGACGGGGACGAGGAAGATGGCGATGACGGAGGCGGCGAGCATGCCGCCGATGACGACCGTGCCGAGGATGCGGCGGGAGGCGCCACCGGCGCCAGTGGCGATCCAGAGCGGGATGCAGCCCAGGATGAAGGCAAAGGCGGTCATGATGATGGGCCGGAAGCGGAGGCGGGCGGCGCTGAGGGCGGAGTCGAAGATGCTTTGGCCGCGCTCGAGCTCGGCGCGCGCGAACTCGACGATCAGGATGGCGTTCTTGGCAGAGAGCCCGATGAGCATGACGAGGCCGATCTGCGAGTAGACATCGTTCTCAAGCCCGCGCAGGTTGAGTGCGAGGTAGGCGCCGAAGATGGCGACGGGCGTGGAGAGGAGCACGCTGAAGGGGAGCGTCCAGCTCTCGTACTGGGCAGCCAGGATGAGGAAGACAAGCAGGGTGGAGAAGGCGAAGACGACCCAGGAGGGAACGCCGTTCTTGGCCTGCTGCTCGGCGAAGCTCATGCCTTCGTAGTCGAAGCCCATCTCCTTGGGCATGGTCTGCTGGAAGACCTGTTCAAGCGCGGTCATGACCTGGCCGGAGCTGTAGCCGGGAGCGCCGGCGATGTTGAGCTGGGCGCCCTCGTACTCGTTGTAGCGCATGGTGAACTCAGGCCCGGTGGTACGGCGCACGCTGGTGACGGCGCTGAGAGGGACGCGGCTGCCGTTGGCGCTGGTGACGTAGAACTGGCCGATGTTGTCGATGTTGGTGCGGTAGTCTCCCTCGGCCTCGACATAGGTCTGCCATTGGCGGCCGAAACGGTTGAAGTAGTTGACCAGGTAGCCGCCCATGAAGGCCTGCATGGTGGCGTAGACGTCAGAGAGCGAGACCTGCTGCTGCAGCACCTTCTCCTGGTCGACGTCGACATAGAGCTGGGGCACGGAGGGGTAGTAGCTGGGGATGGCGGCGGCCACCTCGGGCCGCTTGCTGAGGGCGCCGAGGAACTTGAACAGGTTCTGGGTGAGGAGCTGGGGGTCGGCGCCGCCGGAGCGATCTTCGAGCACGAAGGTGACGCCGCCGGAGCTGCCGACGCCGGGGATGGCCGGGGGTGGGAAGGCGAAAGCCAGGCCCTGCTTGACGGTGCCCAGCTGGTGCTGCAGGTTCTGGGTGATGGCGAGGAACTGCTGGTCGCGGGACTTGCGCTGGTCCCAGTCCTTGAGGGTGACGAAGAAGAACGAGTTATAGGTGCTCTGGGTAAAGCTGAGCAGGGAGAAGCCAACGACGGAGGTGACGCCATCGACGCCGGGAACCTTGTGCAGCGCCTCTTCGACCGAGGCGGCGGCCTCGGTGGAGCGCTGGAGGGAGGCGCCCTGGGGCAGCTGCAGGGCGACAAAGGCATAGCCCTGATCCTCTGTCGGCAGGAAGCCGCCGGGCAGGTGCGAGCCCAGCAGCACGGCCACCACGGCCACGGCCGCGAGGAAGACGAGGGCGATGGCGGAGCGGCGGACGAGCAGGCCGGAGGTGTTGACGTAGCCGTTGGTGGTGCGGGCGAAGACGCGGTTGAATCCACCGAAGAAGCGCTGCAGCAGGCCCTTGTTTTCCGTCTTGGGCTTGAGCAGGAGAGCGCAGAGAGCTGGCGAGAGGGTGAGTGCGTTGAAGGCCGAGATGATCACCGAGATGGCGATGGTGATGGCGAACTGCTGGTAAAGCCGGCCGGTGATGCCGGGGATGAAGGCAGTGGGGATGAAGACCGCGGCGAGGATGAGGGCGATGGCAACCACCGGGCTTGCGACCTGCTCCATCGCGAGGAAGGAGGCGTCGCGCGGGCTCATGCCTTCTTCTATGTGGTGCTCGACGGCTTCGACGACGACGATGGCGTCATCGACGACCAGGCCGATGGCGAGGACGAGGCCGAAGAGCGAGAGCGTGTTGATGGAGAAGCCGAGCAGGGGAAAGATGGCGAAGGTGCCGATGAGGGAGACGGGCACGGCCAGCAGCGGGATGAGCGTAGCGCGCCAGCCCTGCAGGAAAAGATAGACGACCAGCATGACGAGCAGGAGGGCGATGGCGAGGGTGACGAGTATCTCGTGGATGCCGGCGGTGACGGCGAGCGTGGTATCGAGCACGACTCGGTGGTCCATGTCCGCGGGGAACTTGTCGTCGAGCACGTCGAGGCGTGCTCGCACGTTCTTGGCCGTCTTGACGGCGTTCGAGCCAGGGAGCTGGTAGACGGCAAGGATTGCGGAGGGCTTGCCGTTGTAGCGGCCGGTGAGGTTGTAGGTCTGGGCGCCGAGCTCGATGCGGGCCACGTCGCGCAGGTGCAGGACGGAGCCGTCGGGGTTGGAGTGGAGGACGATGGCGCCGAACTGTTCCTCGGTGACGAGGCGGCCCTGGGTGCGGACGGAGTAGGTAAACTCCTGGCCGCCGGGAACGGGCTCGCCGCCCACCTGGCCGGCGGGGTTGACGTTGTTCTGGGTGAGCAGGGCCTGGTTGATCTGGGCGACGGTGACGTTGAGCTTGGCCAGCTGATCGGGCTTGACCCAGACGCGCATGGCATACTGCCCGGCGCCGAAGACCTGCACGCGGGCGACGCCGGAGACGCGGGTGATCTCGTCGACCAGGTTGATGTAGGCGTAGTTGGCCAGGTAGATGTTGTCGTAGGTGCCCTTGGGGGAGCTGAGGGCGATCAGCATAAGGGGCGAGCTGAGGGACTTCTGCACGGTGATGCCGGCAGTGGTGACCTGCGAGGGCAGCTGCGAGACAGCCTGCTGCTCACGGAGCTGGGCGAGGACCTGGTCGATGTTGGGGTCGGTCTTGATGTCGTAGTCCACCGTGAGCTGCATGAGGCCGTTGCTGGCGCTGGTGGAGTACATGTAGTTCATGTTGTCGACGCCGTTCATCTGCTCTTCGATCGGCGTGGCGACGGCCTGCTCGAGGGTCTTGGCATCCGCGCCGGGGTAGGTGGCCTGGACCAGGATCTCGGGTGGAGCGATATTGGGGAACTGCGCGGTGGGCAGGCTGAGCATGGAGACCAGCCCCACGATGACAATGAGCACCGAGATGACGATGGCGACGATGGGCCGCTTGATGAAGAACTTGGACACAGGTCACCTCCCCTTTTCTGCGGAGGCGACGCTAGGGCCGGCGGGGGAGGCGGAGGCGTTGCTGGGCGTGGGTCTGGAGCCGTTGCCGGGAACGAGCTGGGGGCTGACCTTGGCGCCTTCCTGCAGCTTGTCAATGCCCTCGGTGACGACCTGGTCGCCACCCTTGAGGCCGCTCGAGATGACGATGTCCGAGCCGAACTGGGCGCCGGGGACCACGTTCGCCATCCGGACGGTGTTGTCAGGGGAGACGACGGCTACCTGGTACTTGCCCTGCACCTCGGCCATGGCGCGCTGGGGGATGAGGATGGCGTCCTGCTTGACGTCAGTCTCAGCCTTGATGCGAGCGAACTGGCCGGGGCGGAGCAGGTTGCCGGGGTTGGGGAAGCTGGCTGCGATGCGGAGCGAGCCGGTCTGCGCGCTGACCGAGCGGTCGACGAAGATGATGCTGCCGGGGTGAGGGTAGGACTCGCCGTTGGCGAGCGTGAGTTGGAGGGGGATGGTGGTGCCGCTGGAGAGCAGGTCTTTTTTGCCCGCGGCTTTGACCTTGCTCGAGAGCGCGAGGTAGTCCTGCTCGGAGATGGAGAAGTAGACCTTGATGGGCGAGACCTGGGAGACGGAGGTGAGCACGGAGGAGGTGCTGACCAGGTTGCCGACCTGGAGAGCGGCCTGACCGGCGATGCCGGTGACGAGGGAGCGAACCTGGGTGAAGCCGACGTTGAGCTGGGCGGCGCGGACCTGGGCCTCGGCGGCCTGGACCTGGGCCTGGCCGGCGGCGACGGCGGCCTGCTGCGCCTG